>CAJURF010000129.1 GCA_910588825.1 uncultured Lachnospiraceae bacterium | reverse complement strand
TTATAATCCAAGTGAAATATGCTAATTTATTGTAAGAATTTGATAAAATTTGACTTCGTTATTTGTAAAAATTGACATATGGTGAAACTAGAAAAAAGTGGTGAAAAAGGTATGGGTTTTTCACCACAAACTGGAGGCGGAGCAATGACAGAACCGATGGCAGAATGCATAAGGAGAGAAGCGAGGTTCAAGGGGATTGAGAGATTTGATAAGAAGGTGCCTCTGGCTTCACCGTCTTTACTTGGCGCCGGGATGGATGATATAAACAAACTGTTTGAGCCCGTGGCAGCCGAGGGGGAAATTCATGCACTGGAAAAGGAAATCGCAGCATATATAGGTGTGAACTATGCTGTGGCGCTCAGCTCAGAAACGGCGGCTATCCACATGGCGGTTAAGCTGGCGGCAGAAAAAATATATGGCAGTGCATCTGGAATATCCACACCGGATGGCCTTGGAAAAGGCGGGGCTCTGTATGGACGGCGGGTGTTCTGCGCAGATATGATTTCCGCCGGGGCGGTTTATCCGGTGATTTATGAGGGCGGAGAGCCCATATTTGTTGATATATCTCCTGTGGACTGGTGTATGGACCCAGAGGTGCTGGAGATTGCATTTGAAAGGTATCCGGATGTGAAGATTGTCATTATGACCCATCTTTACGGATTTCCTGGCCAGATAAAGCGGATTCAGGAGATTTGCAGAGAACACAGGGCTCTGTTGATCGAGGATGCGGCGGAAAGCCTGGGGGCATCTGTAGATGGAAAGCGGACAGGCAGTTTCGGTGATTATGGAGTGCTGTCCTTTGACAGCGATAAAATAATCACTGGTCTGGCGGGTGGAATGCTTTTGGTGAATGGCCGGTATAGTGCAGAGAAAGCAAAGAAGTGGGCTGGGCGTTCAGCAGCAGCGGCACCCTGGAGTCATTATGATGAGCTGGGTTACGACTATGGGATGAGCAGTATTACAGCCCGATTAATACGGAATCAGTTTAAATATCTGGACGAACATATTGCAAAGAAAAGAGCAGTCTATGAGCGGTATCAGAAACGGTTTGATGACGATCTCATGCTGCTGAATCCCATTGGAGAGGGGACAGAGCCAAATTACTGGATTTCCTGTATGACAGTTGAGAGCAGCATTGCGTTTCGGGAAACCCGGTCGGAACGGGAG
>CAJURF010000128.1 GCA_910588825.1 uncultured Lachnospiraceae bacterium | reverse complement strand
TGCAACAGGTTTCTGACTTCCTGATCTTCACTTACAGCCATATCCTCTAAAAAAGTAAATACCTTTTCTATCTGAATCTTATCCTGGCACTCGTCCATCAGCAGTTGTCCAATGTAGTCACAGAAACAGCGGTCAAAATAGATTGCCTGGCCTCCGGTTTCCTGTCCTTTGAACGTGTCCTTAATCCATGCTATTTCCTTTGCGTAATTTTTGCTTATTTCCGGAAATTCTTTTAATAAATCATTCACTATCCCAAGATAGGAATACATACTGCCCACCCCTCTGTTGGATTGTACTGTAATTTTTTCAGTGTAAGATTACATCCAATGTATTATCCCATGCAAAAAACTTTTCTTTTTATCCTGCTTACTTTTATTTCCTTTCAAAATAGGAGCCTGCTCCCAGTCTGCCGGAATATCCTGTATCATTCCAAACTTTTTGAGTGTGAATTTGTCCTTGCTGTACTCAAAAACAACATCAAACTGCGTATTTACTTCTGTTCCCCAATACTCAAGAATCACATGGGAAGCGTCAATGAAAATAAGCTCCAGGTCAAAAGGAAACCGGCTTTCTCCACTGTGCAGCCTGTCAAATTTCTGGACGGTATTGTCCAGTTCACAAATATTTCGGGCAATAAAAGCAATAAAAGGTTTCAGGCTTTCAAATTCCTCTTTATGTCCCTCTAAATCCACCACAATATCATAATTTTCTTCACTTGAAATATAAACTTCCGAGCCGTTCACAATTTGCAGCTTTTCCGGATTGGTTATGAATTTCTCAATGTCATGGTATCGGTTATACACTTTTCACCCCTCAAAATGTTTATAAAATCCCAAATCACATCTTTATCCCATAAGACGCCATATATCCCTTTAACCTCTCCATATCTTCCAGATAGGAATCCACCTTTGCCAGCGTTTTGAACTCCCTGTCATACAGCACAATCCAGCCCATGCTTCTGGAAACAGAGGACACATCCCTTACCGAAAATTCTGTGGCCCGCCCGAACCGGGAAACTACACGCATCTGTTCCCCGTCTACTTCCAACCCGTTTATCTTTCCCATTCGTAAATAGACAATACCCATCCCCATCACAGCCAGTTCAAGGAAAATGATGGCTGTCCGTTCTGCCATAGTCAGAGCAGAGAAGTCGAGCGCCAGGAAAAGAGCCACTCCAATCAACAGGAGAAACCACCCAATCCCCGTAAATCCAATCCGGGTAGAGCGTTTCAGGCGGAGGGTGAATTGCTGCGGAAAAACAGAAGGCTTCACCGATTCCGGCTCAGGGTTGGCCTTATCTGGGGAATGCCATCCGGCAGGCACATTAACTATGGGAATCTCCCTTTGGAGCAGCCAGAGGAACATCAAATCTGCGTGTTCCATACTGCCTGCAAACTTAGCCAATACCTGATAATTCTTATCATAGAGTACATTACAGCCATTCCCCGGCCCCAGCACCACTCCGGCAACATCATGGATGGAAAACACACGGTCTTTCCGGAGCCGTCTCCGCCATCGGAGGCTGCTGCCCTCCACGATGATCCGGGTTCCCGGTGCAAAGCGGCTATGTATGGCAAAGTACGCTGGCGGGTTGACAGCGGGAAGTTTTTCCGGAAGCAGGTTGTAGGAATACCCATTCCCACCTGCGTATGCGATATGCCAGGGGCCTCTTTTCCAGTCTGCATAAGCCAGCAAGCTTCTTCTGGTAAGGAAAAAGCCAATCATCCCCAGACCCGCACACAAAAGCAGCAATTCCCATATCTCCCCCCACAGTCTGCCCCAATCCGCCGCCGTGAACGGAGCCATAGAAACGAAAACAGACAAAAGAGCCAGCAGCACTACCCAGAGGACACTGGCCGATACGGTACAGACCCCCACGGTAACATAGGCGGCAGTTTTAGAACACCGCCCATGAAACAAACGGTAAAACCACCCAATCACCAGCCCCACAAAAAGCTGGAGCATGGTACTGAAACTTCCCATCCGGCATAGGGAGCATAACAACATCACCAGGATGCAGACAATCATCCCGATGACACTTCCTAAAATGCCACACAGGATGCTTCCCTGTAATTCAGATCCGGATTCATTGTGAGATGTATTGTAATCGATTGACATCTAACAGCCCCCTAGTTGTCTTGCCAGTACACGATGAAAATACCTGCATTATCCTGCCCCCACCTGCTCCTCAAATATTCCAGTTTACATCACACCATGAGATAAAATTTCAAACTCAATCTCATCATCCTGTGAAGCGATTTCCGCAACCAGGTCAAGGCTCATATAATCTTCTTCCTGTCCGCTTTCAATTCCAGTCAACCCAACCTGGATAAAAATGTTATAATAC
>CAJURF010000127.1 GCA_910588825.1 uncultured Lachnospiraceae bacterium | reverse complement strand
ATTTCCAAAAGATAGCTGACCGGATTAAGGATGATTTTAAGCCCCTTTCAGACCACCCGGAACTGACTTGTCTGGGCGATTTCCCTTTGAAGATGGCATATGTCCACAAAGATCAGGAAGCTCTGCTGGTTCTGGGGCCGGAGCCGGTCTGTTTTATGTTGCTGACAAAGGCAACTGCCGGGGATGACCTCCTTGAAAAGGTTCAGGAACAGACGGGACTGGCTTTTCATGTGGGATTTTAGGAACAGGCTGAAGGAAAATGGAGATTCATTCGGCTGTCAATCGGAACGATATAGAAAAACATTCTATGGGTGATGTCCACAAAAGCAGCACCAGCAACAAAGAGCTGTAGAAATTTAGTTCATACTCTGAAAAGTAGACGGAAGCAAGGAAACAGATTATGAGAAAAAATAACAGAACAGGAAAACGGCTGCGCTTAATACCTCTTATATTGGGCAGTTATGGGGCATTCCTCGGTCTTGGCCTGGTAGTTATAGGACTTGCTGAAATAGAGGAAGGGATTGGAATTATCCGGCTTTTGATGGGGCTTGGTATGGCAGGCTTTGGAGTATTGGGAATATGGGACGGGGTGCGTGATCTGGTCATGCCGGATAAAAGACAAAAGCAGGCACCGGCCAGACAGTTTATTCTTACGGATATATCCGGGAATAGAAGTTCCAATGTTACAGTAGAGGCTTTGCAAAAACAGATGGAAAGCCTGATGGAAAGTGATAAAGGGTGCGTTTTCAAACTCCAGATTCTGCCGCCTTATGCCGTACAGGAGACAGGAAATATAAGCCAGGTTTTCTGCATTTACCATGCGGTCTTTGGGCTGACTGTATTTTTGGAGGAATCAAAAGGCGGATATGAATCGTACCATAAAAGTGCAGCGTTTGATGAGGCGAAGACTTGGTTTGAAGAACTCCTGACTGGCAACGCTGATTTGTCGGGGTGGAATAAAACGGAGAATGCGTCTTTTGGGGACGAATATGAAGCTGAAGGTGGGAGCTGCGAGGAAGAGGACACCAGATGGGAGGAAGGCAGCACCTGCATAGGTGAAACAGAGGACACCGGATGGGAGAAAGGCAGCACCTGTCTAACGGAAACAGAGGACAGCCTGGAAGATAAAGATGACACAACAGCGCCAGTCACTCATTTTAACAAACCAGATGCTTTGATGAATACAGAGAAAGCCATGGCGGGGAAGAACGAAACGGATACCCGACAGACGGAGGAACCTATAGAATCTTTCTGGCATCAACTTCAAAGGGAACAGAAAGGTCAAATGCGGGGCTGGTATCAGCTTCTGGTGATTTTTGGAGAGAGCTGGCATGATGAACATAAATTTTTCTCTGCCAGGGACATGGAACTGGCCATTGAAGGCATCCATGAGGGTAAATACATAAAAGTAGCCCTGGAATGGGGAATGCAGGGGTTCGATTTTTTCCCCGGTGTTCACAATGATCTGATGGTGGTCTGGTGTACCAATAACACAGGGAATGGGGATACCAGATTTCTGGTGAAAGAGGGGACTGTCACACAGGTGAAATTCTGGATGGCCAATTATATGAATCACGGCGGTTTTGAAGAAATGAGCGGATGGGCAGATATTACCGATCAGATACAAAAAGCAAATAGAAAGGACAAAAAGAAGCATGGGAAGTAATCCGTGAAAAAGCCGAACAAGGTTGTGAATTCTGCCAGTACATGATTGTCAACACTTATTATTTTCTGGACATCATAGAAATTGAAAATCGCAAGCCGAACGAATTTGCGAATAAAAAATCCTGGAATGACTGGAAACGGTCACAAATGGAGCAGAGCATCACCTGGTTTGAGAAGGCATTTTCCGGCGGTATGATTCTGGCGGGGCGAAATTACTGCCATTATTATCAGCATGGCCGGGGAGATTACATTCAGCCGGATCCGGAAAAGGCGGTGCCGATTATGCGCCAGGGCGCGGAGCTGGGTTATCCGGAGTGGATGTACGCCTATGCCGGTCATCTGGCCTACACAGAGGAAAACCACAAAGAATCTCTTCCCTGGGTTTTGAGGGCGGCAGAGGCCGGACACCTGTGGAGCTGGCATATATCAAGTATGATCTGCTGGGGATTTGCTGTCTGTTGGGTATGGAGGAGGAAATAAGACCGATGCTGCCTCCTTCTCTGTGCCTGCTTTGGCGGGTGTCGGGGAGAAATCGTACCGTTTTGGATTAAAATGAGCATTGACAAAATAAAAAGGTTGTGATAAAGTACCCTAAATAACATAAGAAAAGCGATGACGGAAAAGAGTAGTTTAGTTAGAAACATCCAGAGAGAATAGTACTTGGTGGAAGCTATTTATGTGGAAATTAGAC
>CAJURF010000126.1 GCA_910588825.1 uncultured Lachnospiraceae bacterium | reverse complement strand
GGAGTAAGGAGGATGGCTGAAAATGAACGATATTTTATTTGGGAACAATAATCAGGGTGTGTTAAAGCGTCTGTCTGGGCGGTATTTTAAGGCAAACAAGAGCAGAAATATCATTGCTGTGATTGCAATTGTTCTGACAACGACCCTTTTTGCTACGATTTTTACTCTGGGTTTTGGGATGATGGATACGATTCATGACCAGAATATCCGGAAGGCGGGTGGTGACGGCCAGGCTGTGTTAAGCTATATTAATGACAATATTTATGAAGATGTGAAAGGGAATCCACTGATTGACAGGATTGCCTATACGAAATGTATTTCCTATAAACTCAAGAACACGGGACTTGAAAAATGGAGGGCTGAAATCTGGTATATGGACAATACGGCTCTTGAATTCGCACGATATGAGCCGGCAGAAGGGCATGCGCCAGAAATGGATCAGGAGATTATGGCGGATACGAAAACACTGGAGGCGCTGGGAATACCGGCCAGAATTGGCGAAACAATTTCTCTGACTTATGAAATGAAAGGGAAAGAATACCAGACAGAGTTCACTTTGTGCGGCATTTGGGAAACAGACAGCCTGAGCAATGTAGGGAGACTGCTTGTTTCAAAGACATTTTTGGACAGTCGTCCAGAACTTGGCGGTTACACCCATACAGTGGGTGGTGATTATACTGGTTCTGTTGCATCGTATATCATGTTCAAAGGGAACGGGAACCCGGAGACAAAATTACATCAGCTCCTTTCCGAGACAGGATATACATGTGACACGATGGGAGGAAGTGCAGAGGAGCCGAATTATATTATTGCGCGGGTCAGCCCTGCATATACAGGAGAAAACCTGCTTGAAAACCCGGCCATGTTTATTTCTGGAATTGCAGGCATTCTTCTCATCATCGTGGCGGGATATCTGATTATATATAATATATTCCAAATATCTGTGATACAGGATATCCAGTCTTACGGGCAGCTTAAAACGCTGGGGATTACAAAGCGTCAGATTAAGAAGCTGATTTCCGGGCAGGTGCTTCGGCTTTCGCTGGTTGGTATTCCTGTCGGACTTTTGCTTGGATTTTTGACTGGGCGTGCTCTGGTGCCTTTTCTGATGAATGGAACCAGCTATACATCAGAGGCAGGAATCAAGGTAACAATAAATCCTTATATCTTCATCGGCTCTGCACTATTTTCCCTGATTACAGTTTATATCAGTGTACGTAAACCTGCCAGAATCGCTGGAATGGTGTCTCCGATTGAGGCAATCCGGTATATGGAAAACGATCCGGGAGCTTTCGTGAAAAAAGCTGCCGATAAGAAGTCAACAAAAGGAACAAAAATACACCGTATGGCCTTGGCGAATCTGGGGCGGAACGGCAGTCGTACAGTACTTGTATTGAGCTCCATGACGCTGAGCCTGGTGCTGTTCAATACGGTATTTACATTAGCCGCCGGGTTTGATATTGATAAATATATTTCTAAATTTATGGATGTGGATTTTGTGATTTCCTCTGCAGATTATTTCCAGTATCGGTTTGAAAAAAGCGAGCATGAGCTGTCGGAGTCATTTATAGAAGCGGTGCGTCAGCAAGATAGTTTTGAAGACGGCGGCCGGCTTTATACTTCTCGGATTCTGGAGGAGGCATTTTCCGCCGATAGTCGTGCATTTTCAAACTATAATAAGGACGAGAATGGGAACCCATATGTTGATTTATACGGAGCAGATGAGTTTTTGCTGGATTCTATGGAAACTGTGGAGGGCGCAATAGACTGGCAGGCATTTGCATCAGGAGAGTATATCTTACTTAGCGTGGAATGCGACGATAATGGGAATATAATAAATAATCCTGCGGTGAATGTGGGAGACAAGATACGTTTTAATCATATAAATGTAGATGGCACACATATTTCCAGAGATAGAAGTTTTGATTTGACGGTTATGGCGAAAGTCCGCACAAATGAGAATACGGCTACCACCCGAAACACTGGCGCATCAAGGCTCTATCTGCCGACTAATTGTTTTCGAAAGCTTGTTGATACGCCGCATTTGGTCAGTTTTACGTTTAATGTAAAAGATGGCAGGGAAATGGAGATGGAGGGGTTTTTGGACAGTTATGTAAAAAATACAGAGCCAAACATGGATTTTGATTCCAAAGAGACGTATAAAGCGTCTTTTGACAGTCTGACTTCACTAATCGTTACAATCGGCGGTGCGCTGAGTATCCTGATTGGCTTTATCGGTATTGCAAACTTTATAAATTCCGTACTGACAAGTATTCTTACGCGCAGGAAGGAATTTGCCATGTTGCAGAGTATCGGCATGACGGGGAAACAGTTGAAAAGTATGCTCTCTTACGAAGGGGTTTATTATGCGGTGGGGACAATTGCGGCATCGGTATTATTCGGAGCATTTCTTTCTCTGGTGATTGTGAGGGGGATATCCGGCAGTGTGTGGTTTTTTACGTATCATTTTATTGCGTGGCCTATGCTGGCTTTATATCCATTCCTTTTCATTCTGACGGTGACTATACCAGTTGTTGTATACAGGAGGATGGTCAAGGCAAGCATTATTGAACGGCTGCGCCTAAATTAATAGGAGGCAGAATATGAATGATATTTTATTTGGGAACAATAATCGGACAATAATGAAAAAAATGGCCCATAAAAGTTTTGCCGCAAATAAAAAGAGAAACAGGGTTACGGTAATTGCAATCATCCTGACTACCGTGTTGGTGACATCTGTTTTTGGG
>CAJURF010000125.1 GCA_910588825.1 uncultured Lachnospiraceae bacterium | reverse complement strand
CGGGTGAGGGTTTGACCAGGAAAAGAGGCAGATCGTATATGCGGTTTTGAGGGTATGCTATGAAATATTTCTAGTGTATATCATCAGGCAGAGGGGATTGGTCAAGTGGTATGACAGGAGTCTCCAAAACTCTTAGCGGGAGTTCGATTCTCTCATCCCCTGTTCATAAAAAGTGCAGAAAACCTTGAGAATGGAAAGGTTTTCCGCACTTTTTAATTTTGTGGAGTTTCTGAAATTACTGGATCAAAAATACCCCAAAGGCGACAAAGTAAGAGTCATTTTGGATAACCATTCCGCCCATACATCAAAGGAAACGCAAGAATACTTAAACCTTGTATCTAATAGGTTTGAATTTGTTTTCACGCCAACCCATGGCTCGTGGCTTCAATATGGTAGAAGGTTTCTTCAAAATGAAAGGTCAAAATCGAAGGTTTTGGCCTGGAATGTGATAGACAAGGGGATGGGGTGCAGCCGCCTGGTCTTTAATGAAGGAGGTAACTAATATTTAGCCGAGATGTTATCTTTACTTGACTTTTGTTACATTTGCCACCTTCGTATTGTTAGACGGTACGACAAACTAAAATCTTTATGATATTATCTATTCATGAAATGAATTGAATGTACTTTGAAAATAAAAGAAAAGGACATTTCACCACAAGAAGTGGTGAAATGTCCTTATAAAAAAACGATAATTGGCATTTGTGTGTCAATCATTTCATACAATACGGATGCTTTTTCTACAGGCATATTGATACATCCATGAGAACCGCTGTATTCATAAACCCCTTCTCCAAACCCAGCCTGCCAAGGGGCATCGTGAAATCCTACTCCACCGTTAAAGGGCATCCAATACTGCACGGGAGTTTCGTATTCGTATTCTCCGTTTATCTGCAGTTCGCCCCGTAGGGTTTCATTTTGACTTTTGCCATACATGTGGAAAACTCCTGTCGGGGTTTCTTTTTCTGTCTGATCCGGATCACCGGATACAATATCCGATTCCAACACCAATGTTCCTTCCCTGTAAAAATACAAATGCTGATTGGCTAAATCTACTTCAATGTAAGTATTTCCAATATCTTCTGGTCCAGGATGCATGGCTGTGCTGGCGTAGTTGGGTTCCCGAACCACCTGACATCCGGATAGAATCTCTTCCATAAGCTGCCGGCATTCAGCTTCCTGATCAATTTCCCATCCATAATTGCCGCCGCCCGCTTTGATGACACTGCCCGCACTCGTGGTAAAATTCCTGACGGTTCCCACAGTATCATATCTGGCCGCCAGATTTGCCACATATGTAGAGATACAATTTTCCAAAAAAGATCTGTCTATTTCCATTCCGTCATTTTCGGCAGAAATCCATTCGCTGATAATGCCTCCATCTAAGACTTCTGTCTGCTTCCCAAAAGTATATTCAATTTCGGCATCTGCCCAGTTGTTTATCTGCTCCAGGCGCTGTAAAAGACTAGTATCTTTCTGTGTGACAGCCGCTGTCAAATATACGTCAGCCTCTTCCAGATTCACATAGTTTCTTCCTTCTTCAATACAACGGCGGATTAACTCTGTAGTCTTTTCTGCGTTAAGTGCTGTGCCCAAAGTCTCTGGACAAATTACAAATTTTCCATTCTGATATTCCAGACGTGCATCCATCGGCAGTGTCTGTTTGTCCGGCTGCATACAGTCCAGCTGGTTTATTTGGGTACAGAGTTTTTCATCGTCATAAGAGACACATGACTCTAGCCAAAAGTATTTTTTTTCACGAAAAGAAGTAAAAAAATTCTGATTTGTTTTCTGTTGTTTCAAAGCATTTTGAATTCCATCAGAAATCAGGTACTGATAAGCAATATCTGTCCCTTTGATTGTTTGAGGCTCCAAATTTCTTGCACAGACCGTCAGGGTATACGTTTCCGCACTTTTTAGAAGCTGTTGTCCGGCCTGTGCCACTGTCATGCCTGAACAATCTACATGATCGATAATGGTTCCTGGCAAAAATTTGTCCTGATAATAATTGTCAGCTCCGGCATAGACACCCACCGTACCTAGAAATAAAGCTCCTGCAATACACCCTGCTGCCACCAGCCTTCTCTTGTTTTTCCTTTTTTCTCTCATAAGTATGGCCTCCTTCTACAGACATATAGAAAATTCAAACTATTGAAATTCACCTGCGTCTGTGTTATATTTGTTTGTATTATAGGGTATTTCTTCAGTACGGACAATTACGTTTTTTTAGCATACCTAGTATCTTTTACAATACTATGATTAGAGTGTCAAAAGTCCATTTTCAGACATATTCTAGAGAGGAAATCACATGAAATCAAATTTTTCAATGAAAGATGTGGTGGGAGATTGTCCTTTTGCCACAACCCAGAAAATTCTCCAGGGAAAATGGGCTATTCTTATTTTGCATAAATTGGAGCAGGGACCATTGCGTTTCAACCAACTTCAACGCAATATGCCGAAAATCACTCATAGTACATTATCCATTCAGCTGAAACGTTTGGAAAATTACGGCCTGGTTAAGCGGATAGAATATCCGCAAATTCCGCCTAAGGTAGAATATGAGCTGACCCCCATCGGTGTTGAATTCAAAAAAGTGTTAAAATCTATTTCTGATTGGGGATATTTATATATTCAAAGCACTGATACTTGTACTTTGGAATTGTTGAAAAACGAAAAATAAAAAAATTGAAAAAAGGTGTTGACAATCCTATAGGGGCATGATATTATAGTCGAGCTGGCACGGGGAACACCTTACAGCACAACACAAAAATAAAGAACAATACAACAAAAGCACTTTGATAACTGAACAGCGAAACACACTATCATACATGTGACGAAT
>CAJURF010000124.1 GCA_910588825.1 uncultured Lachnospiraceae bacterium | reverse complement strand
TTCATGTGGAAGGGAAACCAATTCGGAAACCTATGCATATGCAGCCTGTTTTCCGTAATTATGAACAGATAACGCTGGATGGAGGCAGGAGGACTTATGAGCAGTTTTACATGGATTCGTTTTTGATCCGTGGAAACGAGAGTGAAGCTCTTTTTAAGAGAGGGTTGTGCCTGCCGTGTGATGTTAGGATGACGGAGGAGGAGCAGGAGCGGGTGATTGATATGGTTTATGCCGGCTTTGAGTGATGGGTTTGGGACAGGAGGATAACAATGTTTGATAAAAACAGGGAGTTTGAGCCATTCGATTCTAAACTGTGGCTTTCCAGTCCCACTATGCATGGAACAGAACTTGAATATGTGAGGGAGGCATACCAGACTAACTGGATGTCCACGATTGGAGCTAATATCAATGAGATAGAGAATCAGATCTGTCAAAAGACTGGATGTAAATATGCTGTGGCGCTGTCTTCCGGAACGGCGGCGCTGCATCTTGCTGTGAAATTAGCGGGAGAATCCCTGTGCAAAGGGAAGATGGAGGGAGCTGGAAGCCTGTCGGGAGTTTTATGCGCCTGTTCAGACATGACCTTTGCCGCAACTGTAAATCCAGTTGTTTATGAGGGCGGCATTCCGGTGTTTATTGATGCGGAGTATGATACCTGGAATATGGATGCGGAAGCTTTGGAAAAGGCATTTGAAATCTATCCGGATATCAAAATTGTTGTGGCGGCGCATCTCTATGGGACGCCTGGCAGAGTGGATGAGATAAAAGCAGTCTGTGAAAAATATGGAGCGGTTTTCATAGAGGATGCGGCAGAATCTCTCGGCGCTTCCTATAAGGGTATGCCGACAGGCAGTCTGGGTGAATATGGATGTATCAGTTTTAACGGCAACAAGATCATCACCGGGAGTTCCGGCGGGATGCTGCTTACAGATGAAAAAGGCGCGGCAGATAGGGCGAAAAAGTGGTCTGCCCAGAGCCGGGAAAACGCTCCATGGTACCAGCATGAGGAACTTGGCTATAATTACCGGATGAGCAATGTGGTTGCGGGAGTAGTGAGGGGGCAGATTCCCTATTTGGAAGAACATATAAGAGGGAAGAAAGAAATTTATGAACGGTATAAAGAGGGGCTGAAAGGACTGCCGGCGGGGATGAATCCGTATGATGAGGAAAACAGCGTACCCAATCACTGGCTCAGCTGTCTTCTGATAGAACCGGAAGGCATGGCATGCCAGGAGCGTGGGGATTGTGACACATTATACATACCAGAACATGGGAAAAGCTGTCCCACAGAGATTCTGGAGGCGGTCAGCAGCATTCACGCGGAAGGACGCCCGATCTGGAAACCCATGCATATGCAGCCAATATATCAAAAAAGAGCGTTTGTCACCCGGGAAGGGATGACTAAGGCAGATGCCGGCAAAGGCGCGGATGGCATGCTGCTGGATGTGGGAAGAGATATTTTTCACAGAGGAGTATGTTTACCGTCTGATAATAAAATGACAGCTGAACAGCAGGAGCGGGTGATTGAGGTTGTCAGGGCATGTTTTGAATAGACTATGGGGCTGGAAATGGGCAGAAAAAAAGGTTTTTATGAAAAGTACATAAAGAGGGGATTTGATATTTTTTGTTCAGGTCTTGCTGTTCTCTGTTTTGGCTGGCTGTATCTTATCCTGGCGGTTCTCGTGAAAATAAAGCTGGGTTCTCCGGTTTTGTTTATTCAGCCCCGCCCAGGCATGGCTGATTCCAAAACCGGGAAAGAAAAAATCATAAAAATGTGCAAATTCAGGACAATGACTGGCCAGCGGGATGAACATGGAAAGCTGCTTCCAGATGAAATGAGACTGACCGATTTCGGAAAAGTTCTCCGCAGGACTTCACTGGATGAACTGCCGGAAGTATTCAATATTTTAAAAGGCGATATGAGCATTGTCGGTCCCAGGCCCCAGCTTGTAAGAGATATGGTGTTTATGACAAAAGAGCAGAGAGCGCGCCACACAGTCCGTCCGGGGCTGTCCGGTCTGGCCCAGGTGAATGGGCGCAATGGGATTAAATGGGAAGAAAAACTCAGCTGGGACCTGAAATACATAGAGAATATTACATTTATGGAAGATATGAAAATTATTGTCCAGACGGTGAAAAAAGCATTTGTGAAACAGGAAGGAATTACAGAAGAGAATATGGCTACAGCGGAGGATTTTGGCGATTATCTGCTGCGCACCGGGAAAATAAGCCAGGATGAATATGAGAAAAAGCAGGCAGAGGCAAAAGAGATTTTGTCGGGGAGCAAAACAGATGGGTAAGGGAACTGTGACAAGCTGGAAATATTACAATCATGCCATGATTCCAAACTGCGCACCCCACGAAGTGCCGGATATGAAACCAGTTGAGGATGGTTCAGTCTGGCGTGGGGGAGGGTACTTCGCAAGGTGGACAACGGATTTTGACTGTGGTGAGGAAACTGGATTTTGGTATTGCATCAAAGATGATGTGTTTGATATTCAATCCTTAAAGTCAAAAAGAAGATATGAAATTGTAAAGGGAAAGCGGAATTTTTCATGTCAGAGAATAGAGGCGGAAAAGTATTCGTCTGAGATAGCAGATATACTTGCAGAGGCGGCCGGGCAGTACCCGGACAAGTACCGCCAGGATGTTGACAGAGAAGCAGTTCTTCAAATGATTCCTGAGTGGGACCGCCGGTATCTTGTATATGGTGCTTTTGACGAAAAAGGCAGACTGTGTGGGTATGCATACTTGGAAAGGTATGACAGTTATAGTGAGTTTAGAGTTCTTAAAGTTTATCCGGCATGCGAAAGGAAAGGGATTAACGCGGCATTGACCGCATGCATTCTGGAAGACTATCGAGAAGTGCTGGAGCAGGGACATTATATCTGCGATGGAACAAGGCCGATTCAGCATGAGACAAATTTCCAGGACTATATATAACGTGATTGATTATTGCTCATAAACACAGGCGGTCTATGACCATT
>CAJURF010000123.1 GCA_910588825.1 uncultured Lachnospiraceae bacterium | reverse complement strand
ATTATATGCTGCTGCGCTACGACATCCGGCAGGTGTCCGACCAGGAGTCCTCCTTCACCTTCCTTCTCCCCTTCCGGCTGAAAAAGCGCAGAAAGAAGTCCGCACCTGCACATTTCACCTATGATCCTGCCCCCAGTCAGGAAAAAATGCCCTTCCTGGTCCAGGATGCCATCCTTCTCTTTACTGTTATGGCAGTGTACAGCCTGGTGGCGTTCTGGGATCTGGGAAGTCTGAAAGCACCCCAGTCAGACGCCATGCTGCGGCAGGGCGATACGGTGGAATTGTACACCGGCGGAGAGCAGGCCGCCTCTTACCTGTACTGGTATCTGGGAAATTACGAGAACCGGAATTTCTCCCTGGAGTACAAAACGGTCCCGGAAGATGCCTGGCAGCCGGCGGGCGGCGGAGGACAGCTCACCATGACCAGCGTTTTCGCCTGGGGCCGCATGGAACTGCCGGAGAATTGTCATTATCTGCGTCTGACCTGCAATTCCGACAAGGCTTCGGTAATGGAACTGGCCCTGGCGGACGCCGCGGGGAACAGCTTTATGCCTGTAAACGCACCGGATTATCAGAAATTGTTTGACGAGAACGATACCTTCCCCGCAGACGGCATCAGCTTCCGCAACAGTACTTACTTTGACGAAATCTACCATGCACGGACAGCCTATGAGTTCCTGCACGGCCTGCCCACCTATGAGACCACTCATCCGCCTCTGGGCAAGGTGATTCTGTCCCTGGGCATTGTTTTCTTCGGCATGAACCCTTTCGGCTGGAGATTCATGGGAACTCTGCTGGGGATACTGATGCTGCCGGTGATCTACCTGTTGGCCCGCAATATCAGCAGGGACCGCCTGGCGGCAGGCTTTGCCTGTGTGTTGTTCGCCTTCGACTTCATGCATTTTGCCCAGACCAGACTGGCCACCATTGACGTGTTTGTGACTTTCTTTATCCTGTTAATGTACTATTTTATGTACCGTTACAGCCAACTGAGTTTTTACGACACCCCGCTTTGGAAAACCTTCCTCCCCCTGGGTGCCTGCGGCATCTCCATGGGACTGGGCATCGCCTGCAAGTGGACCGGCATGTATGCCGGAGCGGGACTGGCAGTGATATTCTTCCTTACATTGTATCGCAGATACAGGGAGTATCGTCTTGCTCTGAAGAAGCCCTCCGGGGGCCCCAACGGACTCCTCTACTCCAGGATCATCGCCACTTTCCGGAGCAATGCTCTTAAGACCATTGTCTTTTGCATGGTTTTTTTCGTGCTGATTCCCGGGCTGATCTATCTGCTGTCCTACATTCCCTTTGTGGGTTGGGAGACGGGACTGTGGGAAAAAATGCTGGCCAACCAGAAATACATGTTTAGTTATCATGCCAATCTGCAGGACACCCACTATTACTCCTCCCACTGGTATGAGTGGCCCACCATGATCCGGCCCATCTTCTATTACTCCGGTATCATCGGCGACACTGCCAGAGAAGGAATCAGCGCCTTTGGCAACCCGCTGGTGTGGTGGGTGGGCATTCCCGCCTTTGCCTATATGCTTTATCTGGTATTCCGGAAAAAGGACCGCATCGCCCTGTTTCTGTGTATCGCCTACCTGGCTCAGTATCTGCCCTGGATGTTCGTGGACAGATGTACCTTTATCTACCACTATTTTCCCAGCGTGCCCTTCGTGGTGCTGATGATTCTGTATGCGGCACTCACCGTAAAAGATCTGCTGCCGGAAAAAAGATTCTACCTGGCCCTGGGGCTCTATGCCGCCGCTGCCATTGCCCTGTTTGCGCTGTTCTACCCGGTGCTGTCGGGACACACCGTGTCCATCAAGTATGTAGACACCTTCCTTCGCTGGATGAAGAGTTGGGTATTGATCTATGGATAAGATTCACATTACTCAGGTGCAGAATTGAATCGCCGGGGATACGCTCCCCGGCAGCTTCAGTTTATCGTATCTGTTCCTGTCGTTTTTACCTCACCTTCTCTGAATGCATTTTCCATAAACTTCCTCATTTCGTCAGGTTTAAGTCTATCTCTTCAGTAGGCTGAATCAAATTTACATCATTTATACCAACAGACAATATTTTTTTAAATTTGTATCAAAAGCCCAATTTTAAATACCACATCTTCAGATGCGATTCCCCGCTCAGCACATGTTGAAATACTTTCCCATAACTGAATCCCTCATAAACAAAAAAGTGCAAAGCCATTGACAACTCAATAGGCTTCACACTCTACTTTGTGATATATGTTATTCCGTCAATAGGTTATCCCTGTATCTAAATTATTGCGGTATTAATTCATTCATCTTGAGAATTTCTTCCACCGTGTCCAAGCCATCTTGCAATCTGGCCAGCTTTTTATTGGTGTTCAGTTCAAAAAGTTTCTGTGAAAGCTGTAACTCTGTCAGCTGCTCATGCATTTTGTTTTGCTTGACCTCCATCACTTCTAAGCGGTTATCCATCTTATCGAGACGTTTGTCCATCTTATCAAAACGTTCGTCCATCTTATCGAGACGTTCGTCCATCTTATCGAGACGTTCATCCATCTTATCGAAACGTTCGTCCATCTTATCGAGACGTTCGTCTATCTTATCAAAGCGGCCCTGCATTTGAACTACGGTTTCTAATAATTTGTTAAGTTTTTCACTATCTGTCATGTGCTTGTACCTCCCAGCAAAAAGAGTATATCACATTTTGAGTGTAAAGTCTATTGAATTGACAAGGTGCTTTGGTATGTGATGCTGTTTGATTTATTAAAGGATATTGCATTGTACATAAAAGTACGTAATATAGCGAAAAGAAATATATATGTTTGCAGAGTATTTAATATGAAAGCTATTTTGAAAGGGGAAAATGAGACCATCCCAAGTTTCGTGCAGACTCAAAAACTGATAAAAGATTTGTGAATAATTAAGATTAAAATCACCTCAAAAACAAAAAGCCTGGACATCCCGATTATTCAAGACTTCCCAGACTTCTAAAAATAGCGAGAGGGGGATTCGAACCCTCGACACCACGGGTATGAACCGTGTGCTCTAGCCAACTG
>CAJURF010000122.1 GCA_910588825.1 uncultured Lachnospiraceae bacterium | reverse complement strand
CCGGAAGGCTTCTCCTTCTTGTTTGCCAACGGGTATATTGGTCTTCCACTCTTCACCATCCCCCTTTATCTAATATTTTCATATGATACTACATTGATAGCTTTTGCCATCCGTCTCTGAGTATCCTTTCACAAAGAGCCAGGTCATTTCAGTGCGGCACATTCTCCGTACTGCCTAACCTATATAATAAAAGGAAAATTTTCCAGTCCTGATATGATCCCCTTCACTTCACTGACAGAAACAAAAGTTTCACTTACAGCAATATCCTGTAACTTATGTCTGCCATTCTCCATTTCATAAGCCAATTCACTTGCTAAGACCCTGACATTTACACCATTACATACTGCAAAAACAAAGCAGTTATGATCGGACAATGAAGCCGGAGTTATATCAAAACAATCCTCATTATCACTGTCAGTATCTTCTGGAAAGGTAATGCCATAGATTTCTGCAAAAACCTGTTGTGGCGGCAGTGCATATAACCTCTTGTCAATCGTAAGACTTCTTAATTTCTGCTTTAAGTATTCAATCTCACACCGCAGAGTGGCTGTTACAACCTCTTTGGGATAGATGTCACCATTTACACAAAAAAGCAGGACTCCATTACAAAACGTGTTATCTATATTCCATTCATTGATCACCCCACTCAGGATAGCAAATTTATAAGGATCTCCTATTATCATAACCTATCCGTTTTCCTTTCTGTCCGCCTTACAAAATGCTTTTCACACAGTAATTTATCATGTAGAAAAATAGGGGAGCGCATCTTGTTCCGGTTCCTGCAGGTAACTCTTTACATGAGCGAATATCTTCTTTGTTTCCGGCAGCATGAGTTTCTCCGACCTGCTCTGTAACAGATACCAGCTGCGGAGATATTCTAAGACGGCCAGACAATAAATCACATCTTTATCCCGTAAGACGCCATATATTCTTTTAACCTCTCCATATCTTCCAGGTAGGAATCAACTTTTGCCAGTATTTTAAACTCCCTGTCATACAGCACAATCCAGCCCAGGCTTCTGGAAACAGAGGACACATCCCTTACCGAAAATTCTGCCGCCCGCCCGAACCGGGAAACCACACGCATCTGCTCTCCCTTTACTTCCACTCGGCAGACCTTACCAATCCGCAGATAGACAATGCCCATCCCCATTGCGGCCAGCATGACGATAATGATCGCTGACCGATCTACCATGCTCACAGCAGACAAGTCGATCACCAGTAAAAGAGCCAGTCCAATCAGTAAAAGAAACCACCCAATCCCTGTAAATCCAATCCGGGTAGAGCGTTTCAGGCGGAGGATGAATTGCTGCTGAAGAACAGAAGACTTCACTGGTTCCGGCTCAGGGCTGGCCTCAGCTGGGGAATGCCATCCGGCAGGCACATTAACTATGAGGATTTCCCTTTGGAGCAGCCAGAGGAACATCAGGTCTGCGTGTTCCATACTGCCTGCAAACTTAGCCAATACCTGATAATTCTTATCATAGAGTACATTACAGCCATTCCCCGGCCCCAGCACCACACCGGCAATATCATGGACGGAAAACACACAATCTTTATGAAGCCGTCTCCGCCACCGGAGTCTGCTGCCCTCCACAATGACCTGGGTTCCCGATGCAAAGCGGCTGTGTACGGCAAAGTACGCTGGCGGGTTGACATTGGGAAGTTTTTCCGGAAGCAGATTGTAGGAATACCCATTCCCTCCTGCGTATGCGATATGCCAGGGGCCTCTTTTCCAGTCTGCATAAGCCAGCAAACTTCTTCTGGTAAGGAAAAAGCCAACCATCCCCAGACCTACACACAAAAGCAACAGTTCCCATATCTCCCCACACAGTCTGCCCCAATCTGCCGCCGTGAATGGAGTCGGAGAAACGAAAACAGACAAAAGAGCCAGCAGCGCTACCCAGAGGACACTGGCCAATACAGTACAGATCCCCACGGTAACATAGGCAGCAGTTTTAGAACGCCGCCCATGAAACAGACGGTAGAACCACCCGATCACCAGCCCCGTAAAAAGCTGGAGCATGGTACTGAAACTGCTCATCTGGAACAGGGCGCATAACAGCATTACCAGAATACAGACGATTATCCCGGTAACACTTCCTAAAATGCCCCGTAAAACACTTCCCTGCAGTTCAGGACTAATTTTATTATGCGATGAATTGAAATAATCAGGCATATAACAATCTTCCACTTTCAGAGTTCCTTCTCTATCTACTATTTAATCAATGATTGAATCTTTAAAAGAGGGATCATACAAATTTTTTTCTTTCCCCCACGATACTAAATAGCTTTTTTCATAATATGTATCACTTTTGTGGAATGCGTTATTGTCCCAAAAAAGTCCAAAAAGCAAAGCCACTAATCCCGCCATATCTCCCCGAGCTGTCACCTGATAACGGTCTAAACGTTGTCCTGAATTCGGCGTTTCAATCAAAGCAATCTGTTTTCCAGTTGGATTATCCTTTCTGTCAACAAAACCTTCAAAGACCAGACACTTCATTCCTTCAGAACCAAATCCTACTGTACAGGTACTATATTTACAGCCGTTTAACTCCAGCCAATAATGGCCCCAGCGCCTGAAAATTTCTCCTTGTTCCTTTCCGTCTATGCAAAGCCTGTGTAGATCATTTTTAGGCGGAGAAAATGTAAGCATCTCTATAAACATCGTTTTCAAGGATGGCAAAGATGAATTTGCAAACACCATCTGAAAGTTCTTTTGTTTAAATTCTATTTCAAACGACCATACTTTCTTTTCACAAATTTTAACAGCTTTTCCAATATTCCCTTCCATATTTTGAATTTCAAATTCAGCTGCAGGATAGGATTTTGTTTGAATAATTTCGTATCTCATAAGTCTTTCTCTTTCATATATACCACTTCAAAACACAGATACTATACTAAAGGTAAAAACGAAAACCTCTGTCTGATCTGGAAGTGGAGTATTACTTATCATTTATCAAACCACATATACCCAAAATAATACCTGTGATCATTGCAATCACTCCGAGATACTGCGGTATTTTCATATAATTTGCCTGTACCTCCACATGGGCAAATCCCAATGTGCCAGTCGAATACATAACAGCTCCGCCCACAAAAGCAAAGCCTCCCAACACAATTCTTTTCATTCTGTTTCTTTTCACTCCTCTTATATTTGAAAAACATCTATGTCGTATACAGATTCTCTCTTTTTAACACAGCAAATATCTTTTTCCGCATATCTTTGCTTATCTTTTCAATGGCTGCCAGATACCGGTCCTTATCCTGCTCCAGCCACGCACAGATAAAATTACGGTAAAACTCCTTTTCCGCTTTGGCGTTTCCGGATATCGCATAGATTGCGGAATACATCTGCATGACATCTTCTTCTGATAATTGATATGTCCGGACTGTATGCTCAAGAAAAGAACACGCATAGGAGCTGCCAAGTTCGCGCATCATCTCCCTCACTGGCCCCCGTACAATATCCACATATCCCTTTTTTACTCCATAAGCTACAAGCCTCTCCG
>CAJURF010000121.1 GCA_910588825.1 uncultured Lachnospiraceae bacterium | reverse complement strand
GATGCTTGCGATCAAGACCGTGCTTGCGGGAAGAGACTCTATTGACACTTTGATTTTTGATGAGATTGATGCCGGTATCAGCGGCAGAACAGCATGGAGAGTTTCCGAGCAGTTAGACACGGTTGCCCATGCACATCAGGTGCTCTGTATTACGCATTTGCCTCAGATTGCGGCTATGGCGGACAGGCATTTTGTCATCGAAAAAAGCAGCAGCTCCGATAATACCATTACGGATATTCGTGTGCTGGAAGAGGAAGAGAGCCTGGGAGAGCTGGCCAGACTGCTGGGCAGTGATGCCATGACGGAGGCCGCGCTGTCAAATGCAAGAGAAATGCGGGTTCAGGCGCTGGGGCATAAGAAAAATTAAATATTTTATTTGATAGAATGAAATCATAAAATTTTCACATACTAAACAAGTGTAACGGTGAAAACGGCGGGATAATGTATATTTACAGTCATTAAAATCTGCCATGTCATCGGACTCACGAGCAGAAGACATCATGAAACAAGGAGAGATTTGTGCGCTTGTGAGTATAAAACCGGTTAGGAGTATGTGAAAATGAGACGGAGCAATGAGATCAGACCTGTCAGAAAAATAAAATCTGTTATAGATGGAAAAAGTTATCCCGGCGGGGAAAGCATCCGGGGGAACAGTGAGCAGCTGAAAAAACAGGCCGGCAATCATATGGTGGTTTTATTGCAGAACTGGAAAAGCAGGGAAAAGAGGTATAAAATCTACCGCGCTTTTCTGAGTCTGACCTTGCTGATAAGCTGTTTGTCTCTGACAGGTCTGCTTTATTATTACATTGACAGCAGCATTCCATCTGTGATTAATGTACGAGCGGGGGAAGCGGAATCCTTTTACCTGGGAGTTCCGGCCAAAGCGGAAATTGTGGCTGCCAGCGATCAGGGTGTCAGTAATATTCCCCAGGGAGCTGTGAACATAGATTTAAGCAAGCCTGTGACTTTAAAGGCAGCCATGACATCCAGCTATCAGATGCAGGTGAAGCTTTTCGGTTTTCTGTCTTTCAAGAATGTGGATATCCGGGTGATTGAGGACCAGGAACTCATTCCGGTGGGAACTCCTATCGGAATCTATGTGAAGACGGACGGCGTACTGGTAGTGGGTACAGGAGAATTCCAGGGCAGTGACGGGATCAGCTATTCTCCGGGGAAATACATCCTGAAATCCGGCGATTACATCCGGAAGATAAACGGGGAAGCAGTGACGGAGAAGGATGATTTTATCAGGCGGGTGGAAGACAGCGGCGGAGCAGAAATACGCCTGACTGTGGAGCGGGACGGCGAGTTGATGGAGGCGGAAATCAAGCCGGAACAGGATGTCTCCGGCAAATATAAAATCGGAGTCTGGGTGCGGGATAACGCGCAGGGAGTAGGTACCATGACCTATATTGACAGCCATGGGAACTTCGGTGCGCTGGGACATGGCATCACGGATGTAGACACCAGTACACTGATGCATATGGAAGGGGGAACCCTTTACCAGACGGATATCGTGGATATCCAAAAGGGGACTTCGGGAAATCCCGGCGAGATGACGGGGATGATTATCTATTCGGACGAACGCATTCTGGGAGATATCACAGACAACAGCATCCGGGGCATCTTCGGCGTCTGTAATAACAAGGCCCTGGAGATGGGAGCAGAAGAACCGCTGCCAATCGGACTGAAACAGGAGATCGAAGAAGGAGTGGCACAGATTCTCTGTACGGTGGATGGCAGTACCAGGTATTATGATGTGGAGATTACCGCGGTGCACCTGGACCATGACAATGTCAACCGGGGCATAGAACTGACGGTGACGGACCCGGATCTGTTGGCGGTGACAGGCGGGATTGTGCAGGGAATGAGCGGCAGCCCCATTATACAGAACGGGAAGTTTATCGGGGCCGTGACTCATGTGCTGGTGCAGGACAGCAAAAAGGGGTATGGGATTTTCATTGAGAATATGTTGGAGCATTGAGAAGGGCAGCATAGCAGAAAAAGAAAGCGAGGCCGCGGCAGGCTTGTCTGCCGAAGGCCCGCTTTTCTTTTTCTGCGTGATGTCCGGCGAAAGCCGGACATCGGGTAATCGCAAAGCGATTGGCCGATACAGCCCGAAGGGGCCCACGGCTGTGCCTTTCCTTCTCCCTGGATATGCGCGCAAGTGGAAGATTGTATTTTGGAGGCTGGATAAATATAAAATCATTTTTAGAGGATTATTATCTGGTTTTAAAAATAGAAATTTAGATAGTTTTCACAAAAACAGATGGAGGAATTTGTCTGTTTTTGCGGATGCCCCCTATGCGGGGGCGTGAATTGAAACTTTGTAATTCAAACGGTCATCCGCCGCCCAGTCCGGATACACAGGATACATGCTGGATGCGGATTTTTTTCAATAACATAGACCATGAATGGGCAGTGAAGCTCATAGAACCGAACGTCATACGGTTAGTTAGACAGATGCTGAAAGCCGGGAGTATGGAGGATTACCAGTTTTCGGCCACAGAAGAGGGTTCCGGGCAAGGCTCCGTCTGTTTGCCAATCGTCGTAAATATATACACGCACTATGTGCTGGTGTGGTGGTTCAAGGAAAAGATACAGTCAAAGGGCAAAGGATTCTGTGGGCTGGTGTATGCGGATGATTTTGCGGTCTGTTTCCAGAATAAATGAGAAGCGGAACGGTTTTACGAACAGCTGAAAAAGAGGATGGGACACTTTGGACTGGAACTACAGGAAGATAAGAGCAAGCTGATTAAGTTTGGTAGATTCGCCCAACATGATGCAAAGGAGAAAGGAAGGAAAGCCGGAGTACCGGACAAAATGGGGAGACAGGCATTTCTGGGCACGGGAATACTATGTTTCAACAGTAGGGAATGTAAACGAAGAAATGATTCTGAAATCTTCTTGACTTTAAGCAGGGTATCTGATAGAATAAATTTATCCGCAAGATTGCGGGTGTCAGAAAATCTTAATTTCTATGGGGAAGTATATTGTGTCATAATCGGCAGTTTATCCAGAAGTTTATTTAGAAATATATGATTAAGAGGTGTTTTTATAGTGGAAACATAGACGTGTGGGGAGAAAATAATTTTTTGTCCAGGGAATACAGAAATGAAATAATATAGAATGTTTTAGGGTCCATAACAGAAAATATCGGGGAGAAATGCTCCCCGATGATAAAAAACAAGCATGGTTTATTTCCGCATGGCGGCGCGTTTCCGCAGCGTGGGATCCAGAATCTTTTTGCGAATCCGCAGATGAGCGGGTGTGATTTCCAGCAGTTCATCCGTGTCGATGAAGTCCAGGGCCTGCTCCATGGAAAGGATTCTGGGAGGGACCAGCCGCAGCGCATCGTCAGCCCCAGAGGAGCGGGTGTTGGTCAGCTGCTTTTTCTTGCAGACATTGACCTCAATGTCTTCACTTCTGCCGGTCTGTCCTACTACCATTCCCGCATAAACTTTTTCGCCGGGACCGATGAAGAGCGTACCGCGTTCCTGGGCATTGAACAGGCCGTAAGTGATGGCTTCTCCCGCCTCAAAGGCGATCAG
>CAJURF010000120.1 GCA_910588825.1 uncultured Lachnospiraceae bacterium | reverse complement strand
TTGAATGAAATTATTGGATTGAGGAAAATTTCTATATATGGTAAAATTTTAATATGAATTACGCAAGGTTAAGGGGGAAAATCTTATGAAATTTTTAGCAAATAGAAAGCTGGCGGTGCGTATCGGCATTATCACTACAGCGATCACCATCACAGGAATGCTGATTCTTTGGTTAAGCGTGTCCAGCCGTGTTGCGGCAATGGTGGAAGATAATATTACCAACCAGATGATAGATGCCGTAGAATCCAGAGCGTCTATTATCAATGACTATGTGTCCTCTGCCGAAGAATATATGACCGCGTTCGCCCTGAGCAGTGAGGTCCGCAGCCTTTTGGAGAATCCGGATGACCCAGAGCTGCTTCAGCGGGGCAGAAATATACAGAGGATTTTGCAGCAGTGAAAGGCATCTTTGAGGGACTGTACATCGGTACTCCTTCCACCCACATTTTAACCCACACTTCCCAGAGTGCCATTGGGATGACCACCCGGACCGGAGACTCGCTGGATGTTTTTCGCAAGACCATTCTGGCGCAGCCGCAGCTGACTAATCTGGGGATTATGAAGTCGCCGGGAACCGGCAGCATGATTATCTCCATGTATTATCCGCTGTTTGAAGGAGAAAAGTGCATTGGATATGTGGGGGCCGGTGTTTATGCCAGCCGGCTGATGGATGCACTTCTGGATCTGGATATTGAGGGCCTGCCCAACTGCGAATATGTATTTTTGAATGTGGACGCAGGTACATATTTATATCACGAAGATGAATCCCTGCTGAACACACAGACAAATGACAGCGGCTATCAGGAGATTATCCAGCGGATAAAGAAGGACGGCAGCACCCAGGCAGGCACCTATTCCTATGGGGACGAAAATGGCGTCAATCAGCTGGTGGTTTACAAATATTTAAAAGACCGTAACTGGGTGTTCATGGTGCGGGACAACGCTTCAGAAGTTTATGGAGAAGTGACTATGGTGCGCATTACCGTGTTCATTTTATGCGCAATTGTGGCTGTAGTGATTATAGGTACCACCCTGCTGATTTTGTACAGGGAAGGCAAGGAACTTATGGTCATGGAAAGCGCTATCCGGCGTCTGGGAAATTTAGAGTTATCCGTTGACCAGGAATTGGAGGCGTTTTTGGGCAGAACGGATGAGATCGGCATGATTGCGGCCACCATTCATAATGTCTGTGACTGCCTCAGGAAAACTATTGACGATATCGGCCGTATTTTAGGGGAAATGGCAGACGGCAACATTGCTGTGGATGTTGCTGCCAATGAGTCTTATTATATTGGTGATTTCAAAGTTCTGGCAGAAAGCCTGAAGAGTATCCGCACCCATCTCGTGGATGTTATGCGTGATATCACTCATATTGCAAGTCAGGTGGATAATGGTGCGAATCAGGTATCCGCAGGTGCCCAGGCACTGTCTCAGGGAACCATGCAGCAGAAAGTTTCCATGGATGGACTGGTATCCAATGTCACAGACATTACAGAACAAATCCAAAACAGTACTGCCCGCTACAGCAATGCCACCGGGCTGGTTGACCGGGCGGCCGGCTATGCCTCAGAAGCTGATACAAAGATGGAACAGCTGGTTACAGCCACCAGGAATATCGACCAGTCCTCAGCCCAAATTGTCGGTATCATAAAAACTATCGAGGATATCGCATTTCAGACAAATATCCTTGCACTGAACGCCGCAGTGGAAGCAGCCCGGGCGGGAAGTGCGGGAAAAGGATTCTCGGTGGTATCCGACGAGGTCAGAAGCCTGGCATCCAAATCGGCTGAGGCTGCGCAGAACACAAGCACATTGATCGGACGCTCACTCCAGGATGTAAAGACAGGCACAGAATCTACCAGCCTTGCCATATCTGCCATGCAGGTCATCAATGAGTGCATCCAATCCATAAAAGCACTGATGGATGAAATAGCCGCTGCCAGTATCCAGCAGTCAGAAATGATTGTATCTGTGGAAAGCCGGATTAAAGAGGTTTCCAAAGTGATACAGGCCAACTCTGACGCCGCAGAAGAGAGCGCAGCAATTTCCAATGAGCTGTCCGGCCAGGCAAGGACACTGAATCAATTGATTGGGCAGTTCCGCATTAAATAGCACCTGTTCCACGATTTTTCTGGCGCTGCCGCGGCCCAGTGTGACAAAGTCCACGCTGAGAAAATGAAGGAAAGTTCTCTGAATAAGAACTCAGGAGAAGGAGATATTATACTCAAGAGCATACGTATTTGCCAAATGATTTGCTATTTTACTTGAAACAGTTGAATGCCTGCTGGCAAATCATTTGGCTCACGGGTATAAGAAATAGAAAAGTCAGAGCATTTCCAGAAGATCTCCGAATCTGAACTTTTGAAAAGTCCAGAGAGAAGTGCAGATACAGAGAACTTTCCTGAAATACTCAATACATTTTAATGGAGGCAGTGTATTGGGATTCCAATAATTTCCCAGCCTGTCTCTGAATAAGCTCGTTTAAGAAGGCAATCCTTGATTTCGAAAGATTGTATTTTTCATGTGGAACAAAATTAAAATCTGTCAGATATCTTAATTTCTCAGCGGTCTCCTTTATCACCATACTGCGCCCCACAGAAAGAAAATTTCCACCCAGTTTATGTCCACGGCTGTCCCCGCGCACATACTGTTCAAATCCTTTCTGCAAATCCTGATCCATAGCCCGGGCAAGCAGCGACATATTATGGTCAAATACAGGAGCGAATCTCAAAATTTCCTGTGTGTCATTATCCACAATAAATCCAAAGTTCCCCAGATGTCTGTCCGGATTCCATATCACACTGTCCAAAAGGATCATATTTTTAAAATCATCAGCACAATGGTGCTTTTCACATAATTCTATAACATCCCGGTATCTGACACTTGATTTTCCCGATACATATCTGTAAAAAGGCACAAACCCCTCTTTCTCTGATGTAAACATTCTGCACCTTGACACAAGAGCACCCTTATATTTAAAAAGATCATACATCACGCTTTCCCGGCATAAAATATCCGCTGCCTGTGACGCATAATACTCTGAATACGGCTCCAGTCCAGAATTGGCAAATCCGTCGCTGCCTTTTTTGTAGAGATAAATTCCATCCTTTTCTTTCATCCAGCATTTTGCAAAGCTTCCCTCAGATGTAAATTCAGGCGAAGTGGAGGATAACTTCAGACCATGTAGCCCAGTCTCAAAGGCAGTCCGCGACACAATATCGCTGAAATCATTGGTGTACAAATTAATCTCGCTCCAATGCAGATTGGCATTTTCCGGGCGCACCCAAAAAGAATCATTTAACGACAGCCCATGGGTGATATGGATGAATCCTTCCAGATGGTCAATCTGCCATTCTTTCAGCCATTTTTGCAAATGTTCCTTATGTTTTGCAAAATTTCGGCGTTCCAGCCAGCTCTGAATATCTGAAAAACCAACAGGCAGCAATGAGGAAGGTACAAAGCATTCATCCTCATAAGCTGTTTTTTCTCCATATTCTTCTTTGATATAGAACGACAGTAATATCTGCTCTTTGTTCATTAAGTAATAAATATTCATTTCTTACTCCTATATAGACATAAATCAACATATAATTTGAATTTTTTTTATAATCGAATATCAATGTCACTTTTGTATTTATTCTAGCGTATTTCACAGGATAAAACAATCAACATTTTAGATTGTTTATGTTTTTTGCCAATTCTGCTAAAATTTCCAAGTCCTCTCTAAAGTGAACCCCTTTGTCAAGACAAATTTTTTTTAATTTTAAGTTAGATTTT
>CAJURF010000119.1 GCA_910588825.1 uncultured Lachnospiraceae bacterium | reverse complement strand
AATGGTCATAGACCGCCTGTGTTTATGAGCAATAATCAATCACGTTATATATAGTTAGTTATGATAAAACTTCAGGAACTGCAAAAAGATAACTTTGCATTTTTGCAGTTTCTCATAAATTCAAAGTGCTCGGAATAATCAGACAATTCCAGAAGCGCTCTATAAGAAAGAGGAGACTCAAGATGAAAAAGAACCAAAACACATCCAAGAAACGCCGCCTGGCGGACATCCGCGGAAAGTGGATGGTACATATCATGTTACTGGCCTGCGCCATAACGCTTTTCTTCCCGGTGATTGCCTATGCCGCAGAAGAAGAGGCCGAGAAGGCGGCCAGCCGCTTTTACATGACACCGCTGTCACTCCTTCCCCCGGTGATTGCCATCGGACTGGCATTAATCACCAAAGAAGTGTACACCTCTCTGTTTGTGGGGATTGTAATCGGCGGCCTGCTCTATTCCAATTTTAGTTTCGAGGGAACCATCACCCATGTATTTACCGGGGGTATCGTATCTGTGCTTTCTGATTCATACAATGTGGGTATCCTGATTTTCCTGGTCATTCTGGGAATCATGGTGGTTCTGATGAATAAAGCGGGAGGTTCCGCTGCGTTCGGCCGCTGGGCCGCCAAGCACATTAAATCCCGGGCAGGCGCTCAGCTTGCAACGATTGCTCTCGGCGTGCTGATTTTTATCGACGATTATTTTAACTGCCTGACAGTGGGAAGTGTTATGCGCCCTGTGGCAGACCAAAGCAAGATTTCCAGGGCAAAGCTCTCTTATGTTATCGACGCCACAGCTGCGCCGGTGTGCATCATCGCCCCGGTGTCCTCCTGGGCCGCGGCAGTGGCCAGCTATGTGGAAGACGGAAATGGGCTCTACCTTTTTATCCGGACAATCCCATTTAACTTCTATGCCCTGCTCACCATCATCATGATGATCTTCCTGGCTCTCACCGGTATGGACTATGGTCCTATGGCAAAACATGAGAAAAACGCCAAGGAAACAGGAGATATTTTCTCCGGTATAGAAGAATACGCTGCAGCCACATCGGAAACCGCAAATCCCAATGGAAAAGTGCTGGATTTAGTCCTCCCCATTGCCATATTGATTGTATCCTGTGTCATCGGCATGATCTATTCCGGCGGATTCTTTGAGGGCGCCGGCTTTGTAGAGGCATTTTCCAACTCAGATGCCTCCATCGGACTGGTGCTTGGCTCCTCTGTGGCATTGATTTTGACAGTTATTTACTATTGTATCCGCAGAAATATCACATTTGAAGGGATTGCTGAAGCCATTCCAGAAGGATTCAAGTCCATGGTTCCGGCTATATTGATCCTGACATTTGCCTGGAGTCTGAAAGCTATGACGGATTCTCTGGGTGCCAAACAATTTGTGGAAGAACTGGTACAGAATTCCGCAGGCAGCTTCCAGTCATTTTTACCGGCAATCGTGTTTGTAATCGGAGTTTTACTTGCGTTTGCAACTGGTACTTCCTGGGGAACTTTTGGAATTTTGATTCCCATCACCCTGGCGGTATTCCCTCTGGGAAATCCCATCGGAGTGATCTGCGTTTCCGCATGTATGGCTGGCGCCGTATGCGGGGACCACTGTTCACCGATTTCAGATACCACCATTATGGCCAGTGCAGGCGCCCAGTGTAACCACGTTACGCATGTCTCCACCCAGCTGCCCTATGCCATTACTGTAGCCGCTGTCAGTTTCGTGAGCTACATCATCGCCGGGTTTGTTCCCAATGCATTCATTGCACTGCCCATAGCTATTGTTCTTATGATCGGAACACTAATCGGAATCCGGCAGATAACTGCTTCACGCAATGCTTAGAGCGTATTTGAAAATTGCTTTCTTTTGATATTCGGCGGCGGTCCAAAAACCGCCGCCTTTTCTCTGCCCTTTCCCATGCAACCAAATACCCCCCTTTCCAGTCTAATAAGTGAAAGAAAAAGGTAACTGTTCAGTACCTTCACAGTTACCGAAAAAGAACAGTGAGGTGAATTTCATGGAGGCGCTATTGGTAAAAAGAGCACAAAGAGGCGACACAGACGCATTTATCCGGCTGATGGAAAAGCACAAACTCCCTCTCTACAAAATCGCCAAAAGCTATCTAAGAAACGAAGAAGACATCGCTGATGTCATGCAGGACACCATACTCTCAGCCTATGAACACATAAAAGAGCTGAGACAGGTCCTTTATTTTAAAACCTGGCTCACCAGAATCCTGATCAACCACTGCAATGACCTGCTGAAACAGCAACGGCGTTTCATTGAGACGGACTGGACGGAAGAATCCCACCCTGCGCCTGCCCCGGAGGATGACCGGGCATTTTATGAACTGCTGGCTGAACTCCCGGAAGATATGCGCCTGATTTTCCTTTTATATTATGGAGAGGGCTTCCGCACAAGGGAAATCGCGCAGATTCTGGATATGAATGAGAATACGGTGAAAAGCAGACTGCAGAGAGGGCGGAAACAATTAAAGGAGGCGATATCATGAAACAGACAGAAAGACACATGAAAGAAATTCTAAGCCGGGATATCCATATATCCCAAACCGTTGACAAGAGAATCCTGGACACCTATCATCTATTGGGAAAAAGAAAAGCCCGCCCAAAAAAGAACCTGGGAGCAGCCGCAGCCATAGCCGCCCTCTGCCTTGTGGTGCCCGGTGTGGTCTACGCCTCTTCCAAGACAGAGTTTTTCCAGGCAATGTTTGGAAATTCCACAAAGGAATCCCACCAGGCCATCCCCAAAGAAGTCGACACTGGAAAGGGCACTACCGTTAATGTTATCCTGCCCTCCCAGGAATATGTCCCAGTGGATGAGGCAAAAGCAGAAGAAGCCATCGGCCCCTGGGTGTCGGATACCCCCATAGAAAAGCAAATCGGAAGCCATACCCTGCGCATTGAAAGTTTTGCCTATGACCAAAACGGCGGCCTTATGTATTTCACACTGGAACGGAAAGGGGGCGTCACCGCGCTTTTCGGGGACAAGGATTCGAATATGGCGAAAGGCGCTTCTTTCACCGAAGAATCCGATTTTTATTTTACCTATGAGACAGAACAGGGAATCTACGGCTTTGACAACATTTATATCGATACTGTGAAAAGCACCTCAGATAAAATGTTCTGTTATTCCTATCTTTTATGGACAGAGCCACTTGCAGCCGACGACCTGCCCCACCTGGTCCTGAACACCTATCCCTGTCCCATAAAAGAGGTGACCGAGGAAACACCTGTGGAGACTGAAAAAATCAAACTGACGGATAAGGCTCCCATCCCGATGCGCATCGTAGACATGGGAGAAAACGGATATCTGGAATACTCTCCAATCTCTTTAAGCGTGGACATGGCAAAGGGGTTCGGTTTATCCCTGATAGAAGCACAAGACCCCTATTATCTCACCCACCTGGAAATCGTATATCAGGACGGGAGCAGTTATGTGGTGTCAGATAAAGAAAATAATGTGGCAAACAGTGGTTATGTTCTTGGAAGCGGCACTTATTATAAGACTATGTTCAACCGTCTGACTGACGTTGATGCAATACAGGAAATTGTTGTCAATGATGTGCGGTTTTCTGTCAATTAATTTAGAGCGTGTTTGAAAATTGCTTTATGTCAGCCGTGCGTCACAGTTTGTGGGAGATTTGTTCCGCATGAGGGCGCTGTAGCGGGCTACAGCAACCGAATAAGGGGCAGATCTGCCGCAAAGTGGGGCGTATGGGTGGCGTGAATGAATTTTCAAACACGCTCTAGAGCGTGTCTGCCGCACCTGCTGTGAATATCAAAGCGGGTGCGGCACAATCCACCTCTATCCATTCATGTACAGAACCTTTCCCATCCTTTAATTCTTTGACGGGTTTCTTCAAAGGATAAATTTTACTGGTCAGTCAAAAGTTCGTTCAGCTAATAAGCAGGTCGATTTCTTCT
>CAJURF010000118.1 GCA_910588825.1 uncultured Lachnospiraceae bacterium | reverse complement strand
ATCTTAAAGATATCTACAAACCATCCAATTCCGCATAACCCAGCAGTACATAAATAAAGGACCCCTTTTCCTGCTTTTCCAACATAAAACTGGTGCAGCCCCATATAACCGCCAAATATGCACAATATCAGCGCAGTTGATTTTTTCTTATTACTTGGATAGATTGCGTAATTCACTGTGATTTCCTCCTTAATGTATTTTGCTACAATAATACATTAAAAAGAAAGAAATGTTAAGTAAAAATACAAAAAAATTATAAATATCTGTCGGTTATTTACTTCAGACGCAATTCAATAAGTTTTTGTTGATATCCAAACGCCCTGGATAGTTGCTCTAATGTATAATCTTTGCAATCTTCTATATCTTCATCCGAAACAAGCAGATGCATAGCGAACATATCGGCTTCCAGTTCGTAGCCAGAAGTTTTCATGCAGGTTCGGGTATCCATAAAAATTGCATTGCTTTTCTTATGCAGGATCATATGCCCGAGTTCGTGTGCTAGCACGAATTTTTTATCGGGATCAGATAACGTTTCGTCTATGTAGATAATATTATTGCGTTTAAAGTATTGATAAAATCCCCGTATATCTACCAATGGGTAGTATACCAGGACAACATTCATGCCTTTTATCATTTCGAATGGATTTCTGGTTTTGTAACGCCGCACAAGTTTATCTACCCTTGACTTGATATCTTTCATAGGCATCAATCCTTTTTGTATTTTTTAGGGGTGTATTTTTCCTTATTCTTTTTCTTTGCCATTTCCATGCCGATCTGCATCGCGGCCAGGATGGACTCTACCGCTTCAGGGCTGGCTGGGTCACCGTCGAACATTAAGCCTTCTTGAGCGGTAAGCTGTTCACGGGTCTGTTCAAGGATTTTTTCTATATCCCGTTCATCTTTATTTGTAAGAATAAGTCTATTTTCACTGTCATTTTTTCCGAGCAAAAAGTTCATATCTACGTTAAAAAAGTCAGCGATAGATTCTAAAGTTTCAAAATCAGGTTCACGCTTTCCAACTTCATACATGCTGACTGTTGATTTTCCCAAGCCTAATCTGTCAGCTAATTCAGCTTGAGACAATCCTTCTCTGTTACGAAGATATTTGAGCATATCTTTAAAAGCCGCCATTCTTTCACGTCCTTTCCATAGGGATTAATATGATTATACACATTACGTGAATAAAAAGCAAGAAAAAATCACAAAAGGTGATTGACAATAGGTCACGAAGCGTGTATACTGCATACATACACAAAATGTGACCGAAAGGAGGGAGCGATGACATCTAATGATTTTGTCTTGGATACAGAGGCAATGGCAAGTAAATTGGTGGCGTTGCGTGGAAAACGGACACAGGACGAGGTTGCGAAAGCCTTAAATATAAGTAAATCCGCACTGGCAATGTATGAGTCAGGCAAGAGGACGCCTAGAGACCCTGTTAAGTTTAGAATTGCTCAGTTTTACAACAGAAGTGTTCCGTTTATTTTTTTTAACAAGAAAGAACACGAAATGTGAGCATCTAAAAATTTGAGACCAGAGTGTAGAGGGGAGGTGAGGGAGATGAGTAAGAAGAAAATTCACAAAGAACTGGCGGCAATAAGGAAAGAACTCCAGGCCATAAGAAAGGCGCTGGAGTCCGCGGAAAAAAGTTTTTACGTAGATAAAGACATTATGTCTCATTTTGTTCAGAAAGCCAATCGTGATATAGCCGCAAGGTATCAAGAGTGATTGTTTTGCTTGCAGTTACAATTTTGCTTGTGAGTTCAGTTGAGGATAATGGTTGGCCGGCGGGAAAGTGTTCTTGAATAACTTCTTCCGTAAGTCGGTTAAGTTCATCTTTTGAAGAATTGTAAAATTCACTGAATGATTTCAAGCTGTATTCTCCTTTCTATATGTACTCGGCTTGGCAGAGCCTGTAGATACAGTATAAAAGAGGACACGGCAAAAATCAAGGAACCAGCGTAGAGGGGAGGTGGGAGAGTGATCTGGTATTGCGCATTCTGTGGCAGGTATCACACAGCGATGACTCTGCGCTACGATTTTCATGGATGGCAAAAAAAGGAAAAATCGCAGGCAGGGACAATCTGTGCAGTAAAGGTTTACTGTTTTTGAAGCTGCTCGAAGATTCCAGGAGGGGCTAATCTGCGGACTGGACATTCCTTTATGATCTTGCAATTCATTTTGGATAAAAGATGCAAAAGGATAACTGTCGCCGGTCTGTATGTACTTGATCCCAGACACATGACTGAATTGAACAGTTATGGTTTCTTCTTTTTCTTGCGCAGGACAGCAGCCGGTATATGTTTTGTATTTATTCATGAAAATTCTCCTTCCATATGTATTTCAGCATGGCGGTGCTGATACAGTAATTATAAAGGGAGACAGGACAGAAATCAAGAAACGTGTAAGGAGGACAAAATGAAAAATAAAATAATCGCAGCATTTTTAGCTGCCACAGTGCTGGCCGCATCTGTCACAGGATGCAGGGAAGCAGACAAAGTTTCTTATAACGTATCACAAGAAGCAGATAATTTTAATGTGATCCGGCGTCTGACAGTTCTTAACGCCGGGACAGACAAGCCTATGTTTGAGCTGGTAGCGGCGTTTTCACTGACCATTGATGCAGTGGATAATCAGCTGGAAATAGTCTGTGAAACGGGAGAAGGCCAGTATAAGAAACATTTTATCGGCCTGAATGAATGGACTCTCTATGTTGTGGAAGATGTAGAAGGGGCCAGCGTAGACAAATACCACTATGAAGTCAATTTCCTTCCAGAAATGATTGTCCCGGTTACGTTTACCAGTAAGGATTGATGAAGGGGGAGGGTATATGAAATTTGTTAAAGAGAAATTCTTAAAGTCAGAATTCGGTACGGCCATGCAGAACTGCGTCGCAGACTGGGACAAACACCTGTCTGAAGGCGACGAAACAGCAGCTGGTCAGTGCATGGCGCAGTGGCAGGTGTATCAGCTGGCGCTCTGGCAGTTTTACGATAAAGAGTACTGCTTCACCCGGACAGATGATTATTTCGGCATCGTTACAGAGGATGAAACCGACTGGTTGATGAAGGTTGAGCGGAAGGCATAGAAAAAACGGCATAGAGGGGAGGTGATAAAGAATGTCAGAAATAGAACACATGATGTATACAGAATCTATCAGGGGTTACCCATACATGCCGAAAGATAAAATCGCCCAGGAATTCAGTATCAGCAAGGCTACGGTGCAGAACCGGGTGAAAAAAATCGAAGGGCAGATTAAAGAGGGAAGGTACAGCGACTATGCTGTAATCCGTGATGGAAATATCCTGCTGGTAAATGTTTTGGTGTTCATTGACTATATGGAGTACCGGAAAATGTTAAACGACAGGAACGCCAAAAAGTATGTGCCGGATTTTCAGCCGGAAAAAATCGTGCATATTCTCGGCTGGAATAACCGGATTGTGCGGGAAGACGCTGGATAGAGGAGGATAAAAACATGTTCAACGAATTAATTAACTGTACCGAGTTACTGCATGAGGAATTCGAAGGCAGGCAGATATCTGAGGGCTTCAACCAGTACATCCAGCTGGCCGAGTTTATAGCTGATAGCTATGACGACAGCCTTACAACGGCAGAGTTGCTGGATCAGCATCCGTGGTTGGAGGCCATGACAGAAGCAGAACAATACGGTTTGCTGAAACAGGCAAAAAGAATCTGTAAGAGAAACGGAAAGAGCGAACCTGCTGAAACCCCATTAGACAAGAAAATCCGTCTCGAAAAGGCTGTCCAGGCGGAGCTTGACCGGAGGACAAAGGTTGAGAAACTGGCAGTACGGGCGATATCCCGGTGCGATTTCGACACTGCAAATGAGTTGATGGGGCTTTTGGACAATGAGATTTTACGCAGCCTGCTGGACGATTTTGCTGAAGTAAGCAAGGCGGTGGACGGGAGATGAGAATATTTTTCAGGAACGGCTACTACTACACACGGTTTTTAAATGCCGTATTCCAGACACCATCCGTGTTTGACCTGGCCATACAGGACGGCCCTGGTGGACTGGGGTGGGACCATTACAAGTACATCGAAAGGCCCTGGCACCGGATACGCATAGTAATAAAAATGCCCTGACCGCTGGGGAGCAAAGTCAGGGCACCTAAAATAAATTACACAGCCCCATTATAGGGCAGATACTGGAAATTGTCAAAATATATTTTTCAGGAGGATGATAATGAGCATAAAAATTAACAGACTGGAAGCAGAAAATATAAAGCGGGTCAAGGCGGTGATGATAGAGCCCACAGCCGACGGCCTGACCGTAATCGGCGGCAACAACCGCCAGGGCAAAAGCTCCGTGCTGGATGCCATCATGTGGGCGCTGGGCGGGAACAAATACCGCCCCTCTGAGGCAAAACGCCAGGGTTCCACCATACCCCCAAATATTCGCATTGTATTAAGCAATGGATTTATCGTGGAGCGGAAAGGGAAAAACGGCACCCTGAAAGTAACAGACCCTTCAGGGAAAAAGTCCGGCCAGCAGGTGCTGGATGAATTTGTGGAACAGCTGGCCCTGGACCTGCCCAAATTTCTGGGGGCCAGCGACAAAGAAAAAGCAGAGATTCTTCTGCAGATTCTGGGAATCGGGAATGAGCTGGCCGCGCTTGATA
>CAJURF010000117.1 GCA_910588825.1 uncultured Lachnospiraceae bacterium | reverse complement strand
TACTGCTCACTCCGTTCTCCCCAGCTCTGCTGGGGGCTTAATGGATGTTCAGTTACTTATGAGGATATGCACAGCAATGGTGAGAATCTGTGGAATTTTCTCTGCTTTACGGGATATTTGACAAAGGAAAGTGAATACTTTAAAGGAAAGTATATATTTTTAAAGGTACGCATTCCGAATGTAGAAATTATGACTATCTATGAGACCACGATTTCAAACTGGCTGAAGGATATGGTAAAGAAAGAGGATTTTCATGATTTGTACCGCGCGATGGAGGAAGGAGATGCGGAAAGGATGACAGATATTTTAAATAGTCAGCTTTTCTGTACCATCAGTTTTTATGACAACGCAGAAAATTTTTACCATGGTTTCCTGACAGGAATATTAAGCCAGAGCGAGAATTATCTTGTGAAGTCTAACCGGGAATCAGGAAATGGGCGTTCTGATATTATAGTGAAGAGTCCTTCGCTGCGCGGCAGATCGTTCATTATGGAATTAAAGGTATCGGATTCTATTGACAATTTGGAGAGAGATGCAGAAAAAGCTTTGCAGCAGATATATGGTAAAAAATATGCAGAGGAATTGCAGGCAGAGGGATATCGTAAAATTGACTGTTATGGCATATCCTTCTTCCGAAAGGACTGCGAGGTTCGGTTTGGAAAATAAACGGAAGGCATAAAGAATATAAGCCAAATTATATGTTGATTCTGAACAGTTTCTTATGCGGTCTGACGGTTCAAAAAAACGCCCGGTGTCACTACACCGGGCGCCATCTACCCCAGCATCTGGCCAAAAGCTTCCACCAGGGCGTCATTGTCCTCCGGCATCATAGTGCAGAATCTCACATACCGGGAGTCCAAGAACGGGAAGGTGGAGCAGTCGCGGATCATCAGTCCTTTTTTGATGCAGTGTTCAAACAGCATCTGTGCATCCACACCGTTTTTTTGGATGCGCATCAGCATAAAATTCCCCTGGGGCTCATAGAGTTTCACATGCTCCCACCTGGACAGAAGCTGGAAAATCCGCTCCCGCTCGGTGTGGATGAGCTTTTTCGTTTTCTGGATATACTCCTGGTCTTGGAACATGATCTGTCCGGCGATTTCTGCCAGGCTGTTGATGGTCCATGGGTCTTTGCGCACATTGATTTCAGAGGTCAGGCCGGAATTTCCGGTGATGGCATAGCCTAAGCGCAGGCCAGGAGCGGCAAAAAATTTGGAAGTTCCCCGGAGGATAATCAGATTGCTGTAATAATTGGTCAGCTTTACAGAGGTAATCAGCTGTTCGTCCGGGGCAAATTCCACATAAGTCTCATCCACCATCACAAAAATGCCGTACTGGAGGCAGGCATCCAGAATCTGGCGCATCTGGCGGTGGGTGATTGCCGTGGAGGTGGGGTTGTTGGGATTGCAGATCACCAGCAGGTCTATGCTGTCATTGAGTGTCCGGCACAGTTCTTCTACATCTGGCTGGAAATCCTGGCTTTCTTTCAGCGGGTAATACTTACAGCTGCCCCCGCCCAGGTTGATATCCCGTTCATATTCGGAATAGGTGGGCCCCACAATCAGGGCTTTTTTCGGATGATTCACCTGGATGAAAAGGGAGATTAATTCCGTGGAACCGTTTCCCACAATGATATTTTCCAGCTGAGCGCCTGTGTAGGCGGAAATACACTGGCGCAGTCTGGTATATTCCCGGTCCGGATAGCGGGTGATGGCGTCCAGCTGATTTCCAAGTGCTGTGCGCAGGCAGGTGGAAATCCCCAGGGGATTTACGTTGGCGCTGAAGCTGATGATGGTTTCTTTTTTGATTCCAAAATATTTTTCAATTTCTTCCAGGTCACTGCCGTGGAAATGGTCTTTGTGTTTGATCATGGCTGTTCTTCTTCCTTTCCAGCATACTGTCCGCGAGAATCAAGTATAATTAAAACATTGCGAACCGAATCTTTGTGGTGTATAATCCATTATAGTAAGGCAGAAGATAAAAAGTCAAGAGTAAGGAACTGTATGTCAATAACCGGCGCACCTGTCACAGGTTATTGACATACAGTTCCTGATAGGAGACACTTGTGAAAATACGTATTGAGCAATTATTGAATGACAAATTTGAATACGATGTTCCAAAGCTGATGTTTTCTGAGGAAGAAATACGCGTTACGGTGCCTCAAGGCTCCAGAGGACAGGGAACTTTCTACGTGGGGACGCAGGAAGACGTGAAAATCCGGGGGTTTGCAGTATCTTCCCATCGTCGGTTTGTACCGGGGGTTGAACGCTTTTTGGGAACTGCCATACAGATACCTTACGGAATTGATGCCAGCGGGATGCAGGGGGGAGACCACTGCCAGGGGGAGATGATTCTTCTGACCAATCTGGGAGAAGCCCATATTCCCTTTTTTATCCAGGTGGAGGAGGATAACCCTCAGTCTTCCATTGGGCTCATCCGGGGCAGAGAAGATTTTGTGAGGCTGGCCCGGACAAATTTTCCGGAGGCTTTCCGGCTGTTTACAGATTCCTCTTTTGAGGAACTTCTGGAGATGGAAGAAGAAAGGGTGTGTACTCTTTACGCCGGAATGTCCCACCAGCCCATTACCTATCAGCACCTGGAAGAATTTCTCATCGGACTGGGAGAGAAAGAGCCGGTTCATATCTCTTTTGAACAGAGCCAGGCCGAGTATTATCAGGTGACGGAGACGGTGCAGGAATATTTTGTGATCAAAAAAAGCGGCTGGGGGCATCTGCGCCTGGAGGCGGAAGTGATTGGAGATTTTATCCAGGTGGATAAGCGGGTGGTCACAGATGAAGACTTTATCGGCAGTTCCTATCGAATGGAATACAGGATTGAAGCAAAGAGTCTGGGCCAGGGGAAAAAGTTCGGAAAAATCCGGATGAAAGCGGCCCATGAAAGCCTGGATTTTCATATCACTGCGTCTTTAGGATCTGATATTCAGGTGAATTTGGAAATTTATGAGAAAAAGCAGAAGTTAAAGCTGTATAAAACGTACCTTGAGTTCAGGCTTCACCGGCTGGACTATAAAGTCTGGGTGAAAGAAAGCCTGGAGATTCTGGAACAGATGGCTGAGGCAGGGTGTGATTATCCCATATATCAGGTCTATGAAGCCTATGTGTATTACATGGATGACCAGGTGGAACAGGCCAGAGAGATTCTCCTGAAATATCAGGATAAGAACTTTACTGAAGATGACCTGGAACTGGCGGGGATTTACCTCTACGTCTGCCATCTGGCGGGATTGCTGAAGGACCGGGGGAAGGTGGCTCACAAGCTGAGGATTTTATACAGGCAGAAGCCCAACAGTTTTCTGCTTTTGTGGGTTTTGATCCAGCTGGACGATGAACTGCTTTTGTCCACGTCTAAGACTCTGTACCATATGGAGGAACAGTTTCATTACGGCAGCCGAAGCCCTCTTTTGTATCTGGAGGCATTCCAGATGGTGGAGAAGGACATCAGCCTGCTTCCCCATTTGAACAGTTTCTGGATTCAGGTTCTGTTATCTGCGGCCCGCAGTGAGATGGTGAGAGAGGAAATTGCAGTCAGGATTGCTTATCTCAGCGATTACAAGAAAAATTTTGAGCCCTGCCTGTATCAGCTGCTTACCTGTCTGTACCAGCAGTTTCCGGGGCAGGATATTCTGGAAGCTGTCTGTAAACTGATTCTGAAAGGAAATCCCAGAGAGAAAAGGTTTTTTCCATGGTTTTCCAAGGCTGTGGAAGAAAATCTGCGGATTACCGGATTGTTTGAATATTATATGGATACCATGGATATGGACAACCAGCGGATGCTGCCCAAGAACCTGTGTATTTACTTTTTATATAACAGCACCATCAGTGACCAGAAAAAGGCGCTTTTGTACGCCAATATCGTCCGCCACAGGGAGGAAGACCCTCAGTCTTATGCCAGTTACCGGAAGATTATCAAAGAATTCAGCAGGCGGATGCTGAAAAGCTCAGCTATGGATGAAAACTATGCGGTATTGTATCATGACTGTATGGAAGAACTGGAGATTGAGGAGCTGCAGGAAATTGTGTTTACCCACAGATTGTACTGTGACCGGCCGGATATCCGGTATGTGGTTATCCGCCACGGCCCTCTGCTGGAAGAAGCCGTGTACCCCTGTGTCAATGGGCTGGCCTATCCCCAGATTTACAGTGAGGATGCGGTGATTCTGTTTCAGGATAACAGGAAGTGCAGATATGAGGCCACAGTGGATTATAATCTGCGGGCGCTTTTTGACAAAGAGATGTTGGAATACTGCAGCGGGGAACATGCACAGCACCCTGGGTTTCTGCTGAACCAGTGCAGCCAGGGAGGAATCCGGGAGGAGAATGAAGAAGTATTTTTGAGGATTGCTGAGTCCGATGCATTTACCCCGGCATATCGGAAGAAGATCAGGAAGGTTCTGCTGGATTATCACCGGGAGTCTGGGGATGAGGAGGCGGAAAAGTATCTGGCTTCTCTGGATATAGAAAAATATGTGGAAGTGGATAAGGTGCAGCTGGCCGAGATGTTTATTTCCCATGGCCTGTATGAGAAGGCTTATGAGATTTACTGTGAATACGGGCTGGAAGGGGTGCGCCTGGAGGCGTTGGTGAAGCTGTGCAGCAGATTGATTCTGAGCCGTGAATTTGAAGAAGACGAGGACCTCACTGCT
>CAJURF010000116.1 GCA_910588825.1 uncultured Lachnospiraceae bacterium | reverse complement strand
AACCCATGTATTACTATTCAACCGTAAACGATATCATACTCACACACAGTGCAGTTATCAAAAAAGATTAGGAACTGTCCATAAATAACTTTTAAATAGTGTGCGGGATTTTTCTTCGAGAGTGCTGCTCAAAAATCAGGCGCACAGCGGGCTATATAACTGATTTTTGAGCAGTGCTATCGGAGAAAAAGACAAGCAATATTAAAAGTTATACTCAAGAGCATACGTATTTGCCAAATGATTTGCTGTTTTGCCTGAAACAGTGAAAACCTGCTGGCAAATCATTTGGCTCGCGGGTATATTTATGGACAGTTCCTTACTGTGACTTCATCCACGCACATTTTGAAAGACCAAACGCTAAGAACAACGCTCCCCTGATCTGGGATTTTGCAAGGAAGGCAGACGGCATGAATGCCTAAATCCTTACTTGATTTTCTGGAATAGCAGCTGCCGCAAAATAACTTGTATATTTTGCGGCAGCTCCCCATTTTTCACCCTTTCAAATACTCATCAATGGCCCGTGCAGCCGTCTTTCCAGCTCCCATGGCTGAAATCACCGTAGCCGCTCCGGTCACCGCATCGCCTCCGGCATATACCCCATTCCTTGTTGTGGCGCCAGTGGATTCTTCCACGATAAACCCGCCCCGGCGGTTTACTTCCAGCCCTTCTGTGGTGGATTTGATCAGCGGATTGGGGGACGTTCCGATGGAAATCACCACCGTGTCCACTTCCAGCAGGAATTCACTGCCCGGGATGGGCACGGGCCTGCGCCGTCCGCTTTCATCCGGCTCTCCCAGCTCCATCTGAATGCATTTCATACCGGTTACAAACCCATTTCTTGGGTCCTTTTTATCCTCTGGATTTTCATAGCCCAGAATTTCAACAGGATTACACAGCAGTCGAAATTCAATACCCTCCTCCACGGCGTGTTCCACTTCCTCTTTTCTGGCCGGAAGTTCTTCCATGGAACGGCGGTATACAATATACACTTTATCCGCTCCCAGCCTGAGGGCTGTCCTGGCCGCATCCATGGCCACATTTCCCCCTCCTGTGACGGCCACCCTGCCGCCTTTCATAATGGGCGTATCGGGCCGGTCTTTGTAGGCTTTCATCAGATTGGAACGGGTGAGGAACTCATTGGCGGAGTACACTCCTTTGTAAGCTTCTCCCGGAATTCCCATAAATTTGGGCAGTCCGGCCCCGGAGCCGATGAACACCGCGTCGTATCCCTGCTCAAACAGTTCATCCACAGTGAGGGTTTTTCCTATTATCATATTGGTCTCTATGTCCACACCCAGTTCTTTCAGATTGTCCACCTCTTTTTGGACTATGGACTTGGGAAGACGAAATTCCGGGATTCCGTACACCAGCACGCCTCCGGCGGTATGCAGTGCCTCGAACACGGTGACCTGATATCCTTTTCTCGCCAAATCTCCGGCACAGGTGAGTCCGGATGGACCAGAGCCCACCACAGCCACACGCCTGCCATTGGAAGCAGGCCGGGCAGGTTTCTTTGTATTGTGCTGGTTATGCCAGTCTGCCGCAAAACGCTCCAGGCGTCCGATACCCACCGGGCCGCCTTTTTTCCCTCTGACACATTCACGCTCGCACTGGGATTCCTGTGGACATACCCGCCCGCACACAGCGGGAAGTGTGGAGGATTGGCTGATTACCTGGTAAGCCCCCTCAAAGTCGGATTCTTTAATTTTCCCGATAAATTCCGGAATGGGAATATTCACCGGGCATCCTTTGACACAGGGGCTGTCTTTACAGTTCAGGCACCGGCGTGCCTCATCCACTGCCGTTTCTTTTGTATACCCCAGGGCCACTTCGCTGAAATTTCCGGCCCGCACCTGAGGCTCCTGGACTGGCATGGGATTCTTCACCTTGCTCTTATTGATACCAGACATTTAACGGGCCTCCTTTCTGTAGAGATTACAGGTTTCTTCATATGCATGTCTTTCAAATTCCCGGTACATGCTGCCCCTGGAGACTGCCTCTTCAAAGTCAACTTCATATCCATTGAAATCCGGCCCGTCCACACAGGCAAATTTGGTAACTTTTTTCCCATCCTGGTTCAGGGTCAGGCGGCATCCTCCGCACATGCCCGTACCGTCAATCATAATGGGATTCATAGAAACCACGCAGGGGATTTTCATGGGCCGCACGGCCTCCACCACAAATTTCATCATAATCAGAGGCCCTATGGTGATCACCTGGTCGAATGTCTCCCCATTGGCAAACATTTCTTCCAGGGGAATGCACACATTCCCCTGCCTTCCATAAGAACCATCGTCAGTCATCACCACCAGATGATCAGAGGCCGCCCGGAACTCATCTTCCAAAATCAACAATTCTTTGGAACGGAATCCAATAATAGATGTGACCTCACACCCCATTGCGTGCAGCTTCTGAGTGATGGGCAGTGCGATGGCACAGCCAACACCGCCGCCAACGATGCAGACCTTCTTCAGGCCCTCCACATGGGTGGATGTTCCCAATGGCCCGGCAAAGTCCTGGATATAGTCTCCTTCTTCCCTGTGATTCAGCTTCTGGGTTGTGGCGCCCACAATCTGGAAAATAATCTTCACTGTCCCTTTTTCCCTGTCGTATCCTGCAATGGTAAGCGGAATCCGTTCCCCATCTTCGTCTACGCGCAGGATAATAAACTGCCCCGGCTCTGCCTTCGCAGCCACAAAGGGAGCCTCAATATCCATCATGGTAACCGACGGATTCAGACAGACCTTTTTTACAACTTTGTACATAATTTCTTTTCCTCTCCTCCTACATGCTCCAGCCGGACAGACATTGTATTATACCCAAGAGCATACGTATTTGCCAAATGATTTGCTGTTTTGCTTGAAACAGTGAAGACTTGCTGGCAAATCATTTGGCTCGCGGGTATAACGACACAATGGTACTGAACAGACGAGCCAAACTGTGATTTCTGTCCAGAGGGGCCTATAAATGAAATGATTGCATGACGCCCATTTCATAACTAAAACATGCTCTTTGCGTATAAATGTTCCCTGCCCCCTTTAAATAAGAATCCCCCTCAAATCCCCAATCACATGGCGGGGACATTTCACGGCGCACATTCCACAGCTAAGACAGAGCCTCTCGTCAATCACCGCACAGTTATGGACCACTTTCACCGCCTCTGCCGTACAGTTTTTTTCACAGATGCCGCATCCGATACAGCTCACCCGGCAGACTTCTTTTGCGGCTTTTCCTTTGTCCTGGTTGGAACATTTTACCACAATATAATTGGCACATTCGTGAATATGAATCACTTCCTGATGGCAGGCTTTTACACATGCTCCACAGGCAGTACACCGTTTTTCATCTACCTGGGCTGTCTGGTTCTCATTCCATACAATGGCACCGGACTCACAGACTGCCATACAGTTTCCGCATCCCATGCAGCCATATTTACACTGGAATCCGGCGCTTGCGGGGCACTCTCCATTACAGGAAACCACTGCCGCCCGGTAAGGAAATGTTTTCTGACCAGCCATGTTTACCCCTCCTTTTCCTGAGTTTTGTGGGAAACTGCATAGGGCGTGCCGGAAACCGGCAGACTGTACCTGCGCTCCCCGTCCAGACGGTAATAGGCGTCTGCTATAGCCGGCGCTGTGGGAATTGACGTAATCTCGCCGATGCCGATGGCGCCGCATGCCACATGAAGTCCTGGTTTATCTATGACAACTGACTGGATTTCCGGTATCTCATGGGCACGGATGAGCCCCAGCGCCCCATATTTTTCCACAGGTTTACAGTTTTTGTCTATAGGATATTTTTCTCTCAGGGCGAATCCCATGGACATGACTACACCGCCCTCTATCTGTCCTTCGCAGGACAGGGGATTGACTGCTTTTCCCACGTCGTGGGCAGCGGTGATTTTCTCTATTTTCCCGGTTTGAGCATCCAGGATGCACATCTGTGTGGCATATCCATAGGCCACATGGGAAACCGGATTGGGCACATCTGAACCCAGAGGGTCTGTCTTTGCCAGATATTCCCCGTAAAATTCCTGTCCGGCCAGGTCTGCCAGAGTCTTGCCGCCAGCCCGGGCTTCCATCAGTTTCTTACATGCACGAATACATGCCTCCCCGGTGACCAGGGTCTGCCGGGAGCCTGAAGTGGTTCCGGAATCAGGCGCAATCCACGTATTGCTGCGCTGATAGACAATTTCCTCCCGCTTCAGGTCTGTATTGGACACGATCATCTGCACCAGCACCGTTCCCAGTCCCTGGCCGATACAGGAGGCTCCAGTGAAGATATGAACCTTTCCGTCGTCTTTTACCACCAGCTTCACCCGTCCCCAGTCGGGAATGCCCACTCCTACGCCGGCATTTTTCATGGCGCAGGCAATGCCTGCTGGCTTTCCCTCTGCCCAGGCTCTATCGTATTCCTCTTTTACCGCCTCCAGGGTCTCCACCAGCCCGGTGGAATCATCCACAATCTGTCCGTTTGGCAGCACCCCTCCCGGACGGATGGCATTGCGGTAACGGATTTCCCAGGGTGTCATGCCGATTTTGTCCGCCATCATGTTCAGAAGCGTCTCCGTGGCAAAACAGGTCTGGGTCACGCCGAACCCCCGAAACGCCCCTGCAGGGGGATTGTTGGTATAATAGGCAGTTCCCTCGATCTCAAAGTTTTCATAGGCATAGGGTCCGGCGGCGTGGGTGCAGGCCCTCTCCAGCACCGGTCCTCCCAGGGATGCAAATGCCCCTGTGTCTGCTGTGACTTTTGCCTGTACTCCCAGAATTTTCCCATTTTCATCACATCCCATGGTGAAATCCATCACAAAGGGATGGCGTTTGGGATGGATTAACAGGGACTCTTCCCTGGTGAGCCTCACCTTCACCGGACGTCCGGTACAATAAGTAATCAGCGCCGCATGGTGCTGGACCG
>CAJURF010000115.1 GCA_910588825.1 uncultured Lachnospiraceae bacterium | reverse complement strand
CTACAATCCTGCCGTCCTCAATCCTTACGATTCGGTCAGCAAGCTGGGCAATCTCGTTATTGTGGGTAATCATAACAATGGTCTGGTTAAACTCCATGCTGGTACGCTTCAACAGCCCCAGCACATCAGCACTGGTTCTGGAATCCAAGTTGCCAGTGGGTTCATCGGCCAGGACGATAGCCGGTTTTGTGATCAAGGCGCGGGCGATGGCAACACGCTGCTGCTGTCCACCAGAGAGGTTATTCGGCATATTCTGCAGTTTTTCTTCCAATGCCAGCATCCTCACGATCTCATCCATAAACTTCCCATCTGCCGTGTCACCATCCAGCTCCACAGGCAGGACAATGTTCTCATAGACATTCAGGATTGGGACAAGATTATAGTTCTGGAAGATAAAACCGATGTTGCGGCGGCGAAAGATGGCCAGCTCCTCATCATTCTTTTTAGCTAATTCCTGTCCCCGAACAATAACGCTGCCAGACGTAGGAGTATCCAGTCCGCCCATCATGTTAAGCAAGGTGGATTTACCGCTGCCGGATGTTCCGACTATCGCCACAAATTCCCCCTGTTCCACTGACAGGCTGACACTATCCAAGGCGCGGGTGACGTTTGGCTCGTTGCCATAATACTTTTTCAGTTCGATTGTCTGTAATACATTCATAATCAAATGCTCCTTCCAAGGCTTTTTGCCCGTTAATAAAGAACCATCGTTCTTCGAACATTGTAAAATCCAAATGTCACAAAAATGTCCGCTGTGGTAAAAAATTTATATAAAAACAAAGGTAAAATGTTACAAAGCTCGGACATTTCAAAAAAATTTACACCAAACAGCCCAGAATGTCTGTCTTTCATATGTTATCTTATAGGGAGCATAATAGAAAATTCTGAACCTTGCCCTGGCTCCGAAACCACTTTGATATAGCCACCCTGCCGTGTTACAATCTCGCGGGTCAGATACAAACCAATGCCTACACCCTGCTCACCATGTACTTCTTCTTCCCGGTAAAAACGTCTGAAAATAGCCGCCTGGTTACGCTCTGGGATACCCTTGCCGGTATCAGACACATTAAGCTTTACATACATTTCCCATTGTTCCACTGAAATTCGGATTGCTCCTCCTGCCGGGGTATATTTCACTGCATTATCCAACAGATTGAACAGGGCCTCTGCCGTCCACTTGCTGTCATGGGAAAGGCGCAGGCCATCCGGGCAGTCCACTGTTACGGAAATATCCTTTTTCTCTGCTGCATATACAATACCACTGCAGGCCATCGCCAGCGTATCAATCAGCATAGTGTCTTTCTTTTCCAACCGGATTGCCCCGGTTTCCAATCGGGAGGTCTTCACAAGCGCTTGAAAAAGAAATTCCAGCTTGTCCGTCTGATTCCGGATGCCCTGCAAAAACTCCCGCCGTTCTTCTTCTGTAACAGCCTTTGAAAGCAGCGTATCCGTCACCATTTTCAGGTTACTTACTGGTGTTTTCACCTGATGAGAGACATCCGACACCAGCATCTGCAACTCCTGCCGTTCCTCATCCACCTTCCGCCGGTTCTCCTGCATAATCCCATACAGGCGTGAAAGACGGTAGCTGATACGGGCAAAGAGTGTTTCACTGTCCGCAGCATAAACAGGCTCCCCGTTTCCGCTTACCATCTGATCCATTGCCTGGCACAGCTCCCTAGTAAATATAGAAAGCCGTTTGCTAAAAGCAACCGTCAAAAGGAACATCCAGGCAAGAGCACAGAACATCAGCAACCCGCCGCCAATCAGCACCCACCTCTCACCTGTCATCCATAAGAGAACCACACAAATGACCATCATGGAAACTGCCATACCACCACATGCCAGCAAGAATATTCTTTTTACAGAAATTCGCCCCAGACTCATTTTCTCTCGCCTCCCATCCACTGATATCCAATTCCGTAAATCGTCTTGATGTAAGTATCGCCCTCCGCCTCGATCTTACCCCGGATACGGCTGATGGAGGTAGTCAAGGTATGTTCATCCACATAGTTTTCATCCGCATCCCACAGTCGTTCCAAAAGACGCTGCCTAGTAAGAATCTGTTTTGGATTTTTACAGAACAAGTACAACATCTTATACTCCATAGGGGAAAGGGTAAGGGACTTCCCATTCAACGAAGCGGTCTGCTCCGAAAAGTCCAAAAACAGCCTGCCATCATCATAGAAATCCCTTGACAGCCCCTGATGTTCCAGCATAGCAAACATTGCCCGTATTTTCCACAGCAGCACCCCAATGGAAAATGGCTTGATAATATAATCCACCGCCCCGGCTTCATACCCCCGGATCTGGTCGCTCTCCTGGTCGTTAGCAGTCAGGAAAATCACCAGCATGTTGGGTTTCTCTGGTTTTATAAGCCTGCACAGGTTATAGCCGTTGCCATCTGGAAGGTTGATATCCAGAAGTACCAAGTCATATTCCGACTGACGCAATAATTCTTCAGCTGTGCCTACATTTAAGGCCGACACAGTATCATAACCTTCAGAAATCAGGTTGTAAGTCAGCGTTTTATTTAAAAGGTCGTCATCCTCTACCAGCAAAATCTTTTTCATATCCACACTCCTTTGCTTTTTTACATAGTATAACAAACAAATGTCCGCGAAATGTTACAATGGACAGTTTTTTCATCCTATGCCCAGATTTCTTCCCGGAATATTTATCTGTCTAAATTCCACAAATCTTTTTGGGGTGCAGACAGTTATTCATCAGCTGTCTGCACCCCTGCTGTTTTCATTTTATATGCACAGTGCCCCTTGCGGCCTGCATTATTCCCTGTCCTTCCTGTCTGCTGCTTTCATCTTCTGTGGCACTCTGTTATTTATCATAATGAATAATTCATTTCAATATTTTACATTGCCAATTTGTACATGTCAAGGACAAAAGTGTGAAAAGAATTTTTAAGGCGTCAAAGAACACCGCCTAAGAAATTCTAAATCTCACACTGAAAAATGCAAGAGCAGCGTTTTCTTACGAATCGTTTGCGCCCTAGAAAGGAATGACAAAAAATATGGCACACACTTGCTGTTAACCTGGGTTGGTATCCTGAAGGTGATATGAACGGCCGCTATCACCTTGCAGCAATTTTAGATAATAATTGGGACAAACCAATCCTTGAGATGAAAACACGAAACACACAAAAAATTGCGGATACTATAGAGTTATGGTTATTTGAAATACTGATAAATTGGGAAAACAGGATATCCACTCACCTTTGATGGTAACAGTAAATACGCTTTTTCATAAAAGCAGGGGATAAATATTTGACAAATCGAACGCAGATGTTATAATTAGAATGAATGATTCATCACAATATTCAGGAGGCTCCCATTATGACAAATCCAAGACTTAAGAAAATATATCAGGAAGCAGGCCGGCTGTTCCTTACCAAAGGCTACGCCAACACAAAAATGGCGGAAATTGCTAAAGCCTCCGGAATAGCCGTTGGCACCATGTACTCCGCATTTTCCGGCAAGGACGCCGTATTCTCCTTTGTACTCCACGCCACCCTTGACCCGGAACATTTTTCTGATAATGTGATACTGCCTATAAAACCAGCTACGGCTTTAGAATTAATCCCACTATTAAAAAAACTGGACAAAATTCTTGACTCTATTATGATAATTACAGATGATAATGGAAATATCCGCAAAGATTTTCCTGCTTTGACAGGTGAATTATTTGATTTTTTTGCCGATTACCTGTTTGCCACCGACAACATCAAGAAGAATGCAGAGATTTACCACGAACTGAGGGAAGTATATTTCCCAAGTGAAAGAAAATATTTCCTGAAACTGAACGACTGTCTCAAACGATATATGGAAGCCGGACAGATCCGCAGCTTTGGGCATATGATGTCCCATGCGTCCTACCTGACAGATACCATGACATGGTGGGCATTGAATGCCAATATACAGAACCCACAAGAACCCATTCCCCGTGATACGGCAAAAGAAATCTGCATCGGCATTGTACAAAGAGCTTACCAAGCTGACAGGAAATAATATGAAATATTGAAAATGCCAAATGAGAAGTATCACCTTTTGTCAGAGTTTGACGGATAGAAAATTGCAGTAATGTATCCGAACAGAAAACTTCTTACATGGGTATAAAACAACATATCTTATACAAATATCAGACAGAAACCATTAATGAAACAACATTGGGTGAGCATTTGAAACAGGCTGTTGTTCAGCTTTATTATGTAATTTGTCTGCGAGAAGAAAACCATCCTCGTTATAACGGACAGTTCTCATCGTCCAACATAGCAAACTCACTGCACTTAAAAAGATGTTATTGGTGCAATTAAACAAATTGTAATTTTCTGAAAGGAACAAACATAATGAAAAACAAAAAAAGACATAAAATTGCAGAAGGTAATACGGCTGAGATTTTCGAAATTGACGAGAAAAAAATTCTGAAATTATTTAAAACGGGTTATTCAAAAAATGCTGTGCTTCATGAATATGACAATCATTATATGGTAAGCAGAGTAATGGAGAATATACCTGAATTGTTTGAATTTATAGAAGAAAATCAACGATTTGGATTTATAATGGAAAAAATTTTATGAAAACTACGGATTGCACAGTTCCATATACAGAATGGATGTTGCATATGTTAAATGGAAAAACAAATGGCGATGATTTGACCGAAAGGATAAAAAATCTGCCTTCAGGAAACAGTTTATGTCATGGGGATTTCCATCCTTATAATATCATTTTACCTCTGAAAACGATTTTGTTATAATTGACTTTGCAAATATTTGTAAAGCCCCAAAAGAATATGATGTAGCAAGAACATATTTTTTATTAAAGAATGCAGCAATAAAAAGAACAGTTGCTGAATTATACTTAAAGAAAATGCAGATGGAATATAGTGATATACGTGTATATATTGAAGTGTTGGAAATTCTGCGTCAATATGAATCATAAATCTGAATTCAAATTTGTGAGGATGAATGTAATGCGTGAATTGATGTTGGTTAGGCCATCTAAACTATATGCAGAACAAGTTATGTCATATAAAGAAGAAATGT
>CAJURF010000114.1 GCA_910588825.1 uncultured Lachnospiraceae bacterium | reverse complement strand
CAAAAGGCCTTCCACATTTTCCAAAATCCGGCACCCATACTCATAAACACGCCGTCCCCGCCTGGTGAGCCGGATTCCCTGGCCCTGTCGGACAAAGAGGTCGAATCCCAGTTCTTCTTCCAGAGATTTGATCACCTTGCTCACATTAGGCTGGGTGGTATACAATTCTTCTGCGGCCCGGCTGATGGACTGCCGCCGGGCGCATACAGCCAGGTATTGTAATTGTTTTATTTCTATCATTCTTTAAATGCCTGCTTTCTATTGGTTCGAAAATACGAGTACTGATACAAAACCCACATCATCACAGCCAAAAAAAGAAAATATGCCCAGCCCCGGACATACCTTCTTTTTTAGGAGGTTTACCGTGACGGGTATACTGTGTTTTCATGGAGGTAATGTATTACACCATATCCGTCCGGTTATCCATGCAATGAATTTCAATCCAGTTATTTGTGTCAGTAACTGTGGATATATCATATAATATTGAGGCCGTCTGCGCAAGCCCGCCTGGGGGATAATATTTTATAATTTTTTTCTGCTTGTCTTTTCAGGGACAGAACAACCCTTATCCTTTTTTATATCCCTATGCCCGGGATATCTTAAAGAAATTGCTGTACACATGGAAAACTGTTTCTTGGCTTTTGAACGCATTTCTGCTATCATAATTTTATTCAAAAGAAAAAGGTTAGGCGAGAATATAACCACGTATCTGGAAGCTTCAGACCACCACCTCTAAAATCTCCTTATCCCCGCAGACAATTTCCTTTGCCCCTGTCACTTTATTTTTATTGAAATTAAAACTGAGCAAATACCCTCTTTTCACATGGTAACTTTCCAGATAATCTGCCAGCTGGGCCTCCCCCCGCCTGTTATACTCCTCTCCCCGCCATATTTTTATTTCTATTATATATTGTCTTCCTCTGTAATCCACAATGATATCTGTCCGCCTGTGATCCCTGGTTCTGGACTCGATGTAATAATTTCCGGTTCCGTTAATAATGGGTGTCAAATACAACAGAAAAAATTTGCGTCCATAATCCTCCACAAATTTTTCATCAGCAGAACGATACAAATCTCCCCAGTGTACCAGGAACTTTTTCAAAACCAGCTCCATATTCAACATACCATTTTGTACAAACTGATTCTTATCCATAGTACCAGCTGCAAAAAGCTGATTATTGACTTCCTCCTCTGATAAAAACAGATTATAAAGGCGCATCTCAAATATCCGGTTATCTACAGCCAGAACCCCTTGGTCGTTCTTCACAAATCCAAACATAGCCGCAATATCAATCACTGAATTGTCGGGATTAAACAGCACCCGATTGCCTGTAAATAACATAGCATACAGCATTTCCCGCAGTTTGGGGTATTCCTGAAGCTTGCCTGCCAGCGAATCAAACAGCGGCTCTTTCTCTGCCAAAAACCTTTTCACCGCTTCCAGAAATCCTCTCTTTTCCCAGACCAGATGGATGTCTTCAAAAGTCTCACATCCTGTTAATTCTTCGTCCATAATCTTGCAGACAGAAGATACAAGAACCGGATATCCTGAAGTGTAATCGTAAATCAATCCCGCCAGTTCAGCCGTATCCATGCCAGTCTGCCTGTCCTGCTCATACTCTTTTAACATCCCCTCTATCTCGTCTCTGGAAAAGCGCATATCCACTGTAAATTTAGCCGCAATGTTCCACGGGCTGTTTTTCTCATGGGCCTCTTCCGGACGAATCTTCATCCTGAGATTTCTGATATCATAAACCCCGGCCAAAATGACAGACCAAAACGTAGGCCGTGTCCTCTGGCGCTGGTATTTGTTCCGCAGCATCCCCAGAAAAGATAGAAAAACCGGATATCCACCTGCCTGGTCCACTTCATCAATCATCAAAACTACCGGATATTCTGATGTCTGGCATACCCCAGTAATCAAATTCGATAGCGTGCGGAAACTGGCATCTTCTGCGTCCGGCCTGCTCATTCTCTCTAAGGCTTCCGCCGCCTGGGCTGCAATCCCCTGTGTCTCTTTATAAACAACCGTATCATACAAAAGCCCCGCAAATGTCTGGCAGAAGGTTCGTTCACATTGGTATACATCTTCCGGTAATCCCTCAAAGCTGAGATAAAATACACAATACTTCTCCCGCAGTTTTTCCTGCAGCAAATCCAGCGTAGTCGTCTTGCCATACTGCCTTCCCCGGTGGATGGAAAAATATTTTTTATGGTCCACAAGTGCTTTGATTTCCAAGATCCTTTGATCCAGATTTATCATATAATGTTCTTCCGGGTTACATGCGCCTTCCACATTAAAGTATTTTTTCGCCATATTGATTCTCTCTTTTTTTAATTTACTGTTCCTGGTGCGTACCATTTTAACATTTTGTTTTCTGTTTTTCAATTATACCGTTCTTCATAGCCAAAACCACTATACACTTATAAAAGAATTTATTTCTTACAAATTTCCCAGAAGTGTATAATGAAAAGTGTACAGCACATTAATATATTCTTATTGTGAATCCCATCTTTCTAGTGTATAATGAAAACAAATTGATTGCGTTTAATAATTATAGAAGGGAGCTGTGAAAGATGTTTTCAGTATTTAGTGTGGCTGATTTCTTTTTAGCAAGAGCTTCTATGTCACCAAAGAAACTTCAAAAGCTTGTATACTACGCATATGCCTGGACTCTGGCACTCTTAAATGAGACCATTGATGACCTGCATTTCCGTTTGTTTCATAACAGAATTGAGGCTTGGGTGCATGGACCAGTCGTACCCGATCTTTATCAGCAGTACAAAAGTTATGGATGGAAGGATATTCCACAGCTTAATGCGTATTCCGGCCCTGCATTTCCTGCCGATGTGGAAGACGTTCTGAACCAGGTATGGGATATATATGGAACATTAAGCGCAAATCAGCTGGAAATGGTTTCCCATCAGGAGTATCCTTGGATCAACGCCAGAAATGGTGAAGCCGCCTACGCTGTATCATCGAACCAGATTTTAGACAGAGATTTATTTTCTTTTTTCAATGAGCAGGCAAACAGTTAATGAAACCAAGAGTTAAAATATCAACACAGTTATCCGGACAAGATTTTAGAATTGTAAAAAACAACGGAGTACTTGACAAAGATGCTCCGTTGCTTTTCACATTTTCAAACTTTAAAATGTCTCCAATAAATATTGATGGTGTATTCAACAACTATTTTGGAGATGAAACTGAATATATCAGAAAAGTTACGATTTTGTTTGAAAAAGCTCTTCCCCTTCTTTCAAACGAAAAATATAGTCTTTTTAATGACCCATCCAAAACAGAAGCACTCCATCTCCATCAGCTGCATGGAAAAGAAGATATTTTGCAAAAGATATTTACAGCTTACCACTTCGGAGAACAGGCAATCAATAACTTTATTGAAGGAGCAGAAATATATCAGTTGGAAGTGCCTTATGAAAACGGTGCAACCCGTATCGTCTTTGAGCGAATTGATAACCTGATATCTTTTTTATTTTTGGATCCTAACCACCATATTTACATGAACCGCAAATACGTGGAACAAAACCATTCTTTATTTTATGACTTCTGCCCCGTTAACCTGAAAGGGAACTGCCAGCGAATGGACTATCTCGGTACTTGTTTCGCTTTTGAATTTTTAGATGAACAAAAATATAACAACACTTATAACTACAAGTATGAGCCAAATATAACCGAATGACAGCATCAGTGCCTGTACTTAATGATCGGTGATTAACGCTTTTAAAAACATCTGCTATCAATGATTATCTTCAAAAAAAACGGTAAATAATCTGATGAAATATTTTAATACAAACGGAATCTGTTATCCAGAAGAACATTATATGATAAACATAGAAAAACGGCTGGCTGAGATCAGGGAGCTGGTGGATCAACGGAAATATTTCACCATCAACCGGGCAAGGCAGTACGGGAAAACTACTACACTGAATCTGCTGGTGCAGTACCTCTCTGACAGATATACGGTTTTCTTTATCAGCTTTGAAGGCATGGGCAGCGCAGCCTTTGGCACAGAGTCCGCTTTTTGCCATACGTTGTGCCGCCTGTTGTATGACACGGTTCATTATGAGGAAGTTCCTTCTCTTGATGAACCTGTGAAACGCCTTCTGTCAGAAACAGAAGAAAACGGCGGAATCCATGATATTCCCACGCTTTCCCGTTTCTTGTCCTGTCTGTGCCAAAACGCCGCCAGACCGATTGTACTGATGATTGACGAGACCGATCAGGTCAGTGATTATAAGGTATTTCTGGACTTTCTGGGTATGCTGAGAAGCCAGTACCTGAAACGGGCTACCCGTCCGTCTTTTCAGTCTGTCATACTGGCTGGGATATATGATATCAAGAATCTAAAACAGCGCATCCAGGAATCCTCCAGCCATATGCTCAACAGTCCCTGGAACATAGCCGCGGACTTTCGTGTAAATATGAATTTTCAACCTGAAGATATTTCCCAGATGCTGGGGGAATATGCCGAAGATAAAAAATACCCCGTAAATATACAGGAGTCTGCCCACGAAATCTACCGGTATACTTCTGGATATCCCTACCTGGTATCAAGAATTTGTAAATCCATAGATGAAAACTGTGTACACCGTTCTCCCCGCGAATGCTGGTCAAAACCCGGCATTTCTGAGGCTGTAAAAGCTCTTCTGAACGTAACTGACCCTTTGTTCGACGATATGTTGAAAAAAATTACCGACTGCAAAGAGCTAAAAGAAATCTTATACGCAATTCTTTTCCGTGGAGAAAGTTATCCGTATAATCCGGATAATTTTCCAATCCAAATAGGAGTCATGTTTGGATTTCTCACAGAACAGGACAGCCGGGTGGTTGTGTCCAACCGAATATTTGAGACAAGACTGTATAATCTGTTTCTGTCAGAAGATCTCACTGACAGCATCATATACCAGTCCGGCGACCGGGAGAAAAACCAGTTTGTCAGAGATGGAACGCTGAACATGGAACTTGTTTTGGAAAAATTCATGCTCCATTACCAAGATGTTTACGGAAACAGCACGGAGAAATTTCTGGAAAATAATGCAAGACGCATGTTTCTGCTGTATTTGAAGCCGATTATCAACGGCACTGGAAATTATTATATTGAAGCGCAGACGCGGGATCAGACACGGACTATAATGAACCCATAAATTAAGACAAAAAAATGCTTGTTTTTAAGTTAGGTT
>CAJURF010000113.1 GCA_910588825.1 uncultured Lachnospiraceae bacterium | reverse complement strand
CTCAGGCTCCTTTCATAATAATGATGATAGGAAAAACCTAACTTAAAAACAAGCACTTTTTTGTCTTAATTTATGGGTTCTTTATAGATATCCTCCAGGAGCTTTTGGAAGCAGAAATGGATGTAACTCTTGGATATGAGAAAAACAAAAAGGGGAATACCCGTACAGATAACAAACGCAGCGGACATTCCCCTAAGAATCTGAAAAGCCAGTACGGGGAATTCCAGATCAATGTCCCTCGTGACCGCAATGGAGAGTTTGAGCCGAAACTGATTCCGAAATACCAGCGTGATATTTCTGGGATAGAAGAAAAAATCATCTCTTTGTATGCCCAGGGGATGAGCACCAGGGATATCTATGACCAGCTCCAGGACCTCTATGGAATTGAGTTGTCCGCAGACATGGCCAGCAAAATTACGGATAAGATTCTGCCCCAGGCCAGGGAATGGCAGACACGGCCTCTGGACCCTGTGTATCCTTTTGTTTTCATGGAATGCATCCACTATAAAGTACGGGAAGACGGAAAGATTCTGAGCCGTGCTGCTTATATTGTCCTTGGAGTCACATTGGATGGATACAAGGATATCCTGAGCATTACCGTAGGAGCAAATGAAACCAGCAGGTTTTGGCTTGGCATGCTCAATGACTTGAAGAACCGTGGTGCAGAAGACGTCCTGTTCTTCTGCGCAGACGGACTGCCTGGCTTTAAAGAGGCCATCCAGGCAGTATTCCCACAGGCAGGGCTCCAGAGATGTGTGGGCCATATGCTGAGGAATTCCTTTAAATACGTCAGTTACATAGACCTGGAAAAGTTTTCTTCCGATTTTAAAGCAGTATATACAGCCCCGAATGAAGCCGCCGCATTAAACGTATTGGAAGCCATGAAAGAAAAATGGGGAAAAAGTACCCCTATGCCATAAGCAATTGGGAGAACAACTGGGAAGATGTGAGTTTTTTCTTCCAGTTTTCAGATGATATCCGGCGGTCATGTATACCACCAACATCATAGAGGCGCTAAACCGCCAGTACCGCAAGGTCACCAGAACAAAAAGTGTATTCCCTAATGACACATCATTAGAGAAGATGCTTTACCCTGCCAGTGAAAACGTGGTAAAAAAATGGACCCAGCAGTACCGGAACTGGGATCAGGTCCTGAACCAGCTCATTGTACTGTATGGTGAGCGGATCACCCGTTGTTTGCTATAAAAAAAGATGTATAAAAACATTACAGAGGGGTATACTATAAATAGAAAGGCCGATTCGACAACAGCAGATTGTTAAAAACGACAGCAAGATTCTACATATCTAAACTCTTATCAGAAAGGTCCGCTTTGTAGACACAAGATTTTTTACAGCCTCCATTTCGGATTGCTTTGTAAGCATTGTATCCCTGCTTATGTGCCATACTAACGTAGGACATGATTTTCAGATAATCTCTGGCACCTTCCTCAGTTCGGAAGCATCCGGATACTTTGGTCTTGACCTTTATCATCCGAAGATAACGTTCTGCCTGGTTATTATCAAAGGGAACCATGAAGTTATGTATAAAAAGGCAGACTGATGCCTTGTATTTCGCAAGACGTTCTACAAGGGCAGGGATTTTCCCCTTTTTCTTCCCTCCGCGTTTTTTCTTCGTGGTTTCGGGAAGTGGATTTTCCTTCCGAGCCTGTTTGATGAGTTCATCATACTTCTTATCGAACTTATGATAGTGATAATAGCTCAGAGAGCCCTTGCCTTTCTCTTTGACCTTTTTCATTTCCAGTAAAAGGTCTATAAATGCAGATGCCCACTTCTGCTCCGGATGGTTTTCATCAATCCCTGTTAATTCACGGAGAAGATGGGAGCAACAGACCCTAGGCGGAATATCCGGATAATTCCAGTAAGAAGCCTAGTACTACAGCGAGCATATTGTATGGTGCTTTGAAAAAACCGCTCTTGTAGCGATTTCAATACAAAATAATCGAATTTTAACTATTACAAAAGCGGATATTGCCCATTATACATTGCTAAATTTGAATCGCTCGCTGTAGTACTAGTGCACAGAATCCGTGGAGATTTGTTTGGCTGGAGTACAGGATCATAAAAGCATTGGGTCGGATTGAACAGGTGGGGGCTGATAATGGGGGAGAATGGCGTGTGAAGTGAATGAAGGCCTTTTATATGTTCCAGTATGTAAGCTGGACAATTGCAGGGGGTGAATCTATCCAGGATAGCCGTTTCTGTTATGATGGATACTTTTGTAGCAGCTGAGAATGAAGGATTATCAGATTGAGGTGCGTTAATAAAATCTTAAAATATAGTTAATAAATATGGGCAAAATAATAACAGGAGCAAATCTGCATTTTAATACAGAGTTGCTCCTGTTTCTACATAGGCACCTGCGCTTTGTGTTTAGGGTTTTATCTGATAGTTTTCAGCCTGTCTTTGTTGGGCTTAATCGTTCAAACAGCTGATTATTTTAGCCAGTAAGTTTTTGCATCGGATGAGCTCGTTGCGGTCATATTGATCGATGAACTGCAGGAGTTCTTGTGCATCTGGGGAGAACTGGGGATTTTCCGGGGTTTTTCCATAAATCAGTTTGTCCAGCGAAATGTGCAGGGCAGAGGCTATTTTGACCAGTGTATTCAGGGAAGGTGTCTGATAGCCATTTTCGATTTTGGTGTAATAGCTGTAGGACATTTCCAGTTTTTCGGACATCTGTTCCTGGGTGTAGCCGTACGATTTGCGTTTTTCTTTTATTTGCTGAGCAATTTGCTTCAGATCTTTTTTATTCATAGGTGTTTTAGTCCTTTCGTTTTGATTAAGCGCAGGTGTATGCCTTTAATGGTCGATTTTTTTAGTGTTTTGAGGGTATATTTCTGACAGGCTGTTTATCTGCATGAATATCTGTGTAGAATACAAGTATCTGACATTCGTCCTGTAATAAAAGTCTGCGGTTACAAAGAGGAAATCAGCATTTTGCGTGAACGCTGCTATTTTATATTGTACAGTATACTATATAATATAAAACTATGTGATATGAAGTATTCCTGAGAGTGAATGCTGTTTCATCGCATACATGATGTTTCCTGAGTATCAGATGGTCATACAGTGCCTTTTTGATGGCAATATATTTCGTAAAAAGAGAAATATATAACCATAATAAAGGAAAGCCTGTATCTACTATAATACAAAATGGGTCAGTGCACCATGCCTTGTGAGTGAAAAGAACAATCGTAAATAATGAAATGTCTATGCGTAATAAAAGAAAAATATATGATTTTAGAGGATTTTCAGTTTGGATCAGGAACAGAAGATTCTTATGTTTTTTGGGATGGAACATTGCCAATGTCATTTACTTAACAGGATTTCGGATACAATATCCGAAATCCTGTTTTTCTATCAGTAACCAAAATTAAAAAAATTTTTGCTTGACAAATACCTCAATCTGTGTGGATTTTTTCTGGCTAATCAGAAAAAAGCAGATTAATCAGGAAATGCTCACTTAATTAATATTTACCTGATTAAGGAGGTATATTTTGAAATATTCTGATGCTGTAAAGGCAATGTTAATTGCCTCAATCAATGACCTTGCCGCTGATCCTGAAAAATACGCTGTGAATCCCGGAAAGGATTTTTCGCGTAACCGCAAGCTGGGGTTTACCCAGCTGGTCCATATGCTGCTGACGATGGAAGGGGACTGCATAAAAGAAGAACTCTATCGTTATTTTGGGCGTTCCACAGACGTTCCTTCCAAAGCTGCTTTTTATAAGCAGCGGAAAAAGATGAAAGACGGCGCGTTAAGGAGTCTGCTCATTTCCTTTACAAAAAAGTGCAGGAAGCATCTGCTCAAAGGAAAATACTCCCTCACCGCATGTGGCGGATCAGCAGTGGACATCTTCAGGAACCCCGATGACCCGGATACTTTTTTTGAGCCCAGCGGAAAGTCCACCAGGGGATTTAACCAGATCCATATAAACGCTTTCTTTTCTATCCTGGACAAGAAGTTTACTGACCTGCTGGTCCAGCCGGCCCGGAAACGCAATGAGTACAGCGCCTTCTGCCAGATGGCTGACCGGGCCGGGGCAGATACTCCTGTTATTTATCTATGTGACAGGGGCTGTGCTTCTTATAATGTTTTTGCGCATGTGATTGAAAACAGCCAGTTCTTCCTGATACGCTGTACAGATGTTAAGACTGAGAAGATCCTGGGTTTTCCGCTGGATAATGTCACGGAGCTGGATTACCATGCTGACCGGATCTTATCCAGGCCACAATCAAAGAAAAAGCGCTTACATCCGGAACTGGCCGGACAGTACAGGTATGTCTGCAGGGATGTCCCCATGGACTACATTACAGAAGAACGGGCAGAGTATGGCATATCCCTGCGCGTAATCCGGATCGAAATTTCAGAAGGCTGTTATGAAAATCTCATTACCAACCTGCCTGACCTTGATTTTGACATAGATGATTTCAAAGATCTGTACCACCTGAGATGGGATGAGGAAACATCTTTCCGGGATCTGAAATACCCCCTGTGCCTCAAAGCATTCCATTCTAAAAAAATGAGTATATCGTACAGGAGGTGTGGGCAAGAGCAATCCTGTACAATTTCTGTACTGAGATAACCATGGATGTAGAAATCCCTAAGAAGGCCACGAAATACGTATATCAGGCCAACTATTCATCCGCTATAAAAATATGCCGGGATTTTTTGAGGGTACACGATGAGAAGACAGGATTCGATGTGGAAGGCCTGACCGCCCAAAATATCGAGCCGGTCAGACCTGGCCGAACCTTTGCACGCCAGGCAGGGTTCAAGCTGCCAATGAGTTTCTGCTATCGAAATTAGTAAAAAACTCATTTTTGTACTAATAAATATAAGTTAAATTCAGACGGATGTAGAGAGATTTTTTAAAAAATTCAGTTCGTTCCGTCTTATTGTTATGCCCATTTATTGTATGAATTCAATACTCAATCGTCCGAGACCAGATGTTTTTATACTTGTTGGAGGCCAGGAGCGGCCTTTTCACCAAATATGTGGTCTTTTTCTCTTAAGTTTATTTAAAATATGGCACTGCTTAACGTAGACTACTTTTATTTGATGTTAAGTAAATGACATTGGAGCATTGCAGATACTTATGAATACAGAAATACAAAAAAAGAGAACTGAAAAATTACTTTCTCAGTTCTCTTTCTAAGAGGCGCAGACCGGATTTGAACCGGTGAATCAGGGTGTTGCAGACCCACGCCTT
>CAJURF010000112.1 GCA_910588825.1 uncultured Lachnospiraceae bacterium | reverse complement strand
CAATAGTTTCCCAGGGGTAATCCGGGTTTTGGGCAAATTCCTGCACAGAAACCGGGTCGTGTGACAATACAGGATGTTTTCTGGGCCGTCCCCGTTTTCTCTCCGGGAAGATCATTTCTGGAAATTCCAGAAATACCTTTTCTTTTGAATTTGTGGCGGCAAAGTACCAGACTTCATTTAAAAGGCCAAGGCTGTCCAAAAAAGTATGATCACAGCCATAGGCAGCATCACAGCCAATCCACTGGGCCTGAAACCGGCCGCTGTGGAATGCCTGGCGGATCAGTCTGAGCCCGATTTCATTTTTGGTAGAAAACTCCAGCTCTTCTGGGATATGGCATTCTTTTCTGAGTCCGGCGTAAGACTCACCAAACCATTCCTGGGGAAGATACAGCTGGTAATCCACGAGGCCGTATCCATGATTCCCGGCATAAGCCAGAAATACGCCGGACTGGCAGTTTTCAGTTTTGCCCAGACGGCCGCAGTACTGGCGTTTTACTCCTGCAGAGTGCCGTCCTTTCTTTACAAAACTTGTATCATCTACGGAAAGCATGCCGCCAGGGGCATTGATTTGTGTGGACAGCAGTTCCTGATAAGTTTCCAAAAGAGGCCGTTCATCAAAAGGGGAACGGCTGAAGAACTGCTGAAGAGGCCGGACATACTTTTCACCAGAGAAATGAAGAGCAATGGGCTCAATCGATTTGCGTTCCAGCGGACTCAGAAGTCCACGGACAAAGGTCTGGAAAAGATTTCTCTGTGGCTTTGAATAGAAACAGGGAAAATAATTCTGCAGGTAATTTTCCAGTTTTGATTGAAGAAACTGGCTGCTTGTTTCATCAGAATTCCAGGATTCTAATGAGATAGGATCGAACATTGTAGGATTCATCATAATTATCATCCCCTTTTTCTTTATTATATCAAAGAAATGGAGAAATTAAAAGTATATTATCATATTTTCCAAAAATATTCTGTCTATATATGGTATATCAATAAAAACAGAGATAATAATGAGAAGTTTTTTTTAAGTTCGCTGTAGTACTAGGGAACTGTATGTAAATAATCTGTGACAGGTTATTTACATACAGTTCCTAACAGCACAATTTGTATATGAAGCAGCAAACAAAGCTCTTATCACACACACTGTTTTTCTGTATGATAAGACAAGATCAGTTACTGGCTATACCGTGAACAGTAACTCCTCTGTACAGTCATCAGCGCGTTTTACGAACTTCGCAGATAGATGCTGGCTGTGAACAGCTGGCCGGCTCACAATGTGAATGGAGTATGTTTTGTATTATAGACGAAAACCACACACATATGCAAGTAGAACGTCATGTATAAAAAGGAGAAATTTTTATGATCACACAAAAAGAAAAAGAAATCATCCGGGAACTGGCAAAACAGGTAAAAGATGCTTCCCAGCGGCCGGAAATGAAACAGCGGGAAGAATTATGGTATGCACACAATGACCTGAAAACCACTCATCCGGTGGTGGCCGTATTTCCGGAAATGGCATGGCGGGAGATTATCACACCAGAATCCCTCCATTGCGAATGTGAAGAAGCCAGGGAAATAGAGTGGTTTCTGCGGGCAAAACTGTTCCGGGCCAATGTGCTGGACGACGATGTGCCTGTGACAGACATCTGGGAAGTGCGGAAAATCATCACAGATACCGGATGGGACAAAGAAAATCCCAACCACAAAAACTCTGCCCTGGGAAATGCCAGCTACCGGGACCACTGTCTGGGGGACGTGCCCCTGGCCTGGAAGAAAGATTTTCATTTCGACGCAGGCGCCAAGCACTTTGAGCCTGTTATCGAAGAACCCCATCAGCTGTCCCGGCTGAAAACCCCGGAAGTGATTTACCATGAAAAAGAAACCATGGAAAAGTTAAAGCTTCACCAAGATGTACTGGGGGATATTCTGGATGTGCGGCTGATGGGCCTGAAATACCTGTACATTGCCATGATGGAAACTTACTCGGATTTCCGGGGGCTGGAGCAGGTGATGTACGATATTTATGAAGAACCGGAAATGCTTCACGAGGCCATGGACATCATAGAAGAAGGCTATCACGGACTCCTTGACCAGTATCTGGAGCAGGGGCTTCTCACTGTGAACGGAAATCAGGCTTACAGCGGTTCCGGGGGACAGACTTTTACCCATGAGCTTCCCGGAGACGACAGTGTGTGCACAGACCTGAAAGACTTCTTCGGCTTCACCGAATCCCAGGAATTCACCATGGTGGGACCAGAGCAGCACTGGGAGTTTGTCATGAAGCATGAAAAGAAGGTGGCTGACCGCTTCGGCCTCACCGCTTACGGATGCTGTGAGCCTGCAGACAACAAGCTGGACTACATCTTCCGGTTTGACACCATGCGCCGCATCTCCGTATCCCCCTGGGCGGATGTGGAGAAATGCTCCGCCGACATCGGACAGAAGGCCGTGTATTCCTGGAAGCCCAATCCTTCCCTGTATCTGAGCAATTATCTTCCGGACAAGACAGAATTTATGGAAAATTATGTAAAAAATATGTTGCATCACACAAAAGACAACTGTGCGGAGATTATTCTGAAAGATACCCACACCTGCCAGAATGACCCTATGCGGTTCGGGACATGGGTGAAAGACGTACGGAAATGGATTGCAGAGACCAGATAGAGATCGTCACAAACCAGCCAAAAGAGGCTTTTCTGGAAAAACAGGAACGAAAATATATATTGCAAAACAACAAACCTATGTTATACTTTTAAAAGAACACTCATGCTGAAAGGCGTATTAACCACATGCGAAAAAGAGGAGAGGTATTTTATGGGCGTGTATATCAATCCGGGCAACAGTGGATTTGCTGAAATCAATGATTCGGATTATGTGGATAAGACCGGATTGATTGAACTAATTAATCAGACAGTTGAAAAAAAGAATAAACTTACCTGCATCAGCAGGCCCCGGCGTTTCGGGAAATCCTATGCCGCAAAAATGCTGACCGCCTATTATGATTGTTCCTGTGACTCTCATCATCTTTTTGATGATAAGAAGATTTCAAAGACCAGGGATTACCAGGAGTATCTGAATCGATACAATGTGATTTACCTGGACATTACAAGCTTCATATCCGAGGCGAAAGCACAGAATCAATCCCTGCGGGATGTTCCGGTAATGATATAGACCGCAATCAAAAGGGACATGGCTGAATCAGGCTTTGATGCTATTGAGGAGGAAAGCCTGACGGAGTATCTTGTTCGGTGCGTGCAGAAGAATGCTGGCAGAAAGTTTATTTCCATCATAGATGAGTGGGATGCGATGATCCGGGAAGCTAAGGGCAATGAGGCGGTGCAGGCCATTGATAATCATGACTTTGATTCCTATTGGACAGAAACATCCGCGGCTGAAGGCCTGCTTGACTATATCAGCAGGGATTACAACGGTCTGACAAAAACCATAGCCGAGCTGATCGGCGGGGTGGATGTCAAAGTCTGCACGACCGGATTTGCCAATGACCTGACTACCTTCAGGGGAAAGGATGATATCCTGACCCTGATGGTTCATTTGGGATATCTTGCTTATGATTCGGTGAGCAAAACAGTGCGTATTCCCAACGAGGAGATCAAACAGGAATTCCAGCGGTCAATCCGGGAAGTGAAGCATCCGGAGACCATCAGACGTCTTACCGAAAGTGACCGGCTGTTCGCGGATACAATCCGGAAAAACCAGGAGGCTGTGGCCGCTCAAATAGAAAAGGTGCATGCCGAGGAAACAGCGGCACTTCAATATAATAAGGAAGAAAGTCTGCGCAGCGTGATTAAACTAGCTTATTACACCTACCGTGATTATTATATACAGTTTGAGGAACTTCCCGCCGGAGAAGGGTATGCAGATATCCTCTACCTCCCCCGTCCTGATTCAAAATGGCCCCATTGGTGGTGGAGCTGAAATGGAATGGGTCTGCACAAGGAGCAATTGATCAGATCAGGAAGAAAAAATACCTTTCCGTCCTCCATAATTTCGGCGGTCCTATTCTTCTTGTGGGCATCACATATGATAAAGACGCTGATGCCGGAGAGAAGAAGCATACCTGTAAGATTATTGAATACAGAATATGAAAAGGAGGCTATCGTAATGGGCCATCTTAGTGGGGCTGCCGGTGAATACCGATTCAGCCCCTCCATCTCAAAATGGGAAACTCCCGTAGAATTCCATGGTTTTTCGCATCTCCTTACTGACTGTCAGCCTCATAAATGGAAGTATAACGTTCTACCTCCATAACTTCTACATCGTCCTGATGATTTGCTGCATCCACTGCTTCTTTATAGATATCTGTATTTCTAAAAAATTCTTCCTTTTCATTGACAGCAGCAAACTTCTCATTCTGATTCGTACCTTCTGGAATCTCGCTGTTACTTTCAACACCGAACTCCTCATTCTGGTTCGTACCACCTGGAGCCTCACTGCTGCTGCCGTCAGCGGGGATGTCAATTTTTATACTTGAATTCGGTCCAGTTGCCAGCAGGGAACCATCCTTCTGCACATATGCATAGAATATATAAATTCCTTTTTCCGCCGGCAGTTCGTCGTCTTCGAACATTTCATAGTAACTGCCGTCTTTTGATAAACCTCCCTGTTTCACAATGGGAATCCCTTTATCCATAATTAAATTGCCTTTTATATTCTCTAATACCTGAACCGTATAATTTGTATACGGGCTAGAATATATGTATTCATATCCTTCGTTCTTTAAGACTTTTCCTACAAAAACGTGATCCGCAAAAGCAACCAGCTCTCTTTGATCGTGTACATTTATTGCAAAAGACCCCTGTATTCTTGATATTGGTATAACACTATCCTCAGCGGAAACCGATTTTGATTTACTTGTAACGCGCAATCCAAATATCAGCATAATGCAGACTGAGCCAAAACATATAAAACAACTGATTTTTTTTTTTCATAATCCATATCCTCCCAAATCACTTAGTATCTCTTGTATGCCGCATCATATGATATCCTGTCGGCATTTTTTAAATTTACAATTTCAGAATTCGCTTCGTACATAATGCATTTTGTTATCTTTGTCCTGTCCGCAAGACCAAGCGCATGGCCTAACTCATGTGTACAAGTATTCCTGCGGGATTTTACAGAACGACCATCCATAATAGCAGTGTTAAATATTATTTCACCAGCTCTATTAGTGGTAGCAACAATTTCCGAACGCTGAGTAGGATTATCTAAAATTTTAACATCTGCCACAGTAAGTGCTGTATCTTTTCTAATCACGCCAGGTTTATATTTATTCCATGTATTCACTACTTTGTTAAAAGCACTTTTGTACTTTGTACCTCCCGACCAATCTAAATGTTTACCAGAATCAACTAAATCCCATGCTGACAACTTTGGTTTTGGGTCGGCACTTACATTTATGAAACAAGAAAAACATAAAAAAGCAGATGTAAATAGTCCAAAAATAGTTTTGTATTTCATTATCAAATCCCTCTCTAATACAATAATTATATAGCTACGAATAGCTGTCAAGTTAATGGTTACAAAGTCCGTTCTAAAAAATATATGGATAACAAAAAGTCTCCCTTTCGTACCACCTCCTTGTATAATAATGATGCAGCCAATCAAGACTGCTTGGTTAATAAATTT
>CAJURF010000111.1 GCA_910588825.1 uncultured Lachnospiraceae bacterium | reverse complement strand
CCTATTATGCGGCTTCTCACAACGGAGGAAGAGAGGAAAATCAAGATGGAGCAGCTGCGTCCGGTGTCTAAGCTGGAGAAGATTCTCTTTCCCATTGTGATCACCATTGTAGTCTGCCTGTTCCTGCCCACCACAGCGCCTTTGGTAGGTATGCTGATGCTGGGCAACCTGTTTCGGGAGTCAGGCGTGGTGGGACAGCTGACAGAGACTGCCTCCAATGCGCTGATGTATATTGTGGTGATTCTGCTGGGAACTTCTGTGGGAGCATCCACCAGCGCTGAGAATTTTTTGAATCTGGATACCCTGAAGATTGTGGTGCTGGGCGTGGTGGCTTTTGCGTTTGGCACTGCGGCGGGTGTTATTTTCGGCAAGATTATGTGTAAGGTGACCAAGGGCAAAGTAAATCCGTTAATCGGGTCTGCGGGAGTGTCTGCCGTGCCTATGGCGGCCCGTGTATCCCAGAAAGTGGGTGCAGAGGCCGATTCTACAAACTTCCTGCTGATGCACGCCATGGGTCCCAATGTGGCGGGCGTGATCGGGACAGCGGTGGCCGCGGGTACATTTATGGCCATTTTCGGTGTGTAGCAGGATGATTATTTGAGCTGTTAGGAGGAATAGATATGTCAGAAAATCAGAAAAAACCCATTCAGATTACGGAGACGATTCTGCGCGATGCCCATCAGTCCCTGATTGCCACCAGAATGACCACCGAACAGATGCTTCCCATTGTGGATAAAATGGACCAGGTGGGATATCATTCTGTTGAGTGCTGGGGCGGAGCAACCTTTGATGCGTCCCTGCGTTTTCTGAAAGAAGATCCCTGGGACAGACTGAGAAAGTTCCGGGACGGATTTAAGAATACAAAACTGCAGATGCTGTTTCGGGGGCAGAATATACTGGGTTACCGCCCCTATGCAGATGATGTGGTAGAATATTTTGTACAGAAGTCGCTGTCAAACGGCATTGATATTATTCGTATCTTTGACTGCCTCAACGATTTGCGCAATCTCCAGACTGCTGTGACTGCGGCCAATAAGGAGAAGGGGCATGCCCAGGTGGCATTGTCCTATACCCTGGGGGATGCGTACACACTGGAATACTGGACAGATATTGCAAAGAAAATTGAGGACATGGGGGCAAATTCCATCTGCATCAAGGATATGGCGGGACTGTTGCTGCCGTACCAGGCTACAGAGCTGATTTCTGCTATGAAAGAGGCGGTAAGCCTGCCCATCCAGCTTCACACCCATTATACGTCCGGTGTGGCTTCTATGACGTATATGAAGGCTGTGGAAGCAGGGGTGGATGTGATTGATACAGCTATGTCGCCCTTTGCGCTGGGCACGTCCCAGCCGGCTACGGAAGTTATGGTGGAGACATTTAAAGGAACTCCATATGATACTGGGTTTGACCAGAATCTGCTGGCGGAGATTGCTGATTATTTCCGGCCTATCCGGGACGACGCCCTGGAGAGCGGACTGTTAAACCCCAAGAATATGGGGGTAAATATTAAGACGCTGCTGTATCAGGTGCCTGGGGGTATGCTGTCCAACCTTACATCCCAGCTGAAAGAGCAGCATGCGGAAGATAAGTATTATCAGGTGCTGGAGGAAGTGCCTAAGGTGAGAAAGGACCTGGGCGAATGTCCGTTGGTGACCCCTTCGTCCCAGATCGTGGGAACACAGGCTGTATTCAACGTGTTGATGGGCGAGAGGTATAAGATGGTCACTAAGGAGACGAAGGACGTGTTAAGCGGCAAATACGGCCAGACCGTGAAGCCTTTTGATCCGGAAGTACAGAAAAAATGTATTGGGGATGAAAAACCGGTGACCTGCCGCTATGCGGACCTGATTCCCGCGGAACTTGATACATTGGAAAAGGAAATCGAAGCTTATAAAGAGCAAGATGAAGATGTGCTCACCTATGCCCTGTTTCCCCAGGTTGCAAAAGAATTCTTCCAGTACAGGGAAGCGCAGAAGAAAAAGGTGGACGCATCTGTGGCTGACACAGAAAACGGGGCGTATCCGGTATAGCCATGAAAGAGAAGATACTGGTGGCAGGAGGCGGCGCCTCTGGAATGATGGCGGCTGTCCTGCTGGCCCGAAAGGGACATTCAGTCCATGTATTCGAGCAGAATGAGAAGCTGGGAAAGAAACTGTATATCACAGGAAAAGGGCGGTGCAACCTGACAAATGCCTGTGAAACTATGGAGGAACTGCTGGGAGCAGTGGTTACCAATCCCAAGTTCCTCTACAGCTCTTTCTATCAGTTTGACAATCATCAGGTGATGGATTTCTTTGAGGAGCTGGGGGTGCCCCTGAAAGTGGAAAGAGGCGGGCGGGTGTTTCCAAAGTCGGATAAATCTTCCGATGTGATCCGTGCTCTGGAGCGTCAGATGAAAAAACTGGATGTGAAGATTCATTTGAAAAGCCGTGTGGAGAAGCTTCTGTTAAGAAAGGAGGAGGCATCCGGCGGCCAGCTCCATATCCGGGGGATTCAGCTGGAGAACAAAACGGTTGTGGAGGGGGACAGGGTCCTGGTGGCATCCGGGGGCATGTCCTATCCCAGCACCGGTGCAGACGGAAGCGGGTACCGGTTTGCCAGGTCTGTGGGACATGAGGTGGTGAAACCGGTGCCTTCCCTGGTGCCTCTGCTGGTCCAGGAGGGCTATGTACGGCATCTTCAGGGGCTGTCTCTGAGAAATATCCAGTTTTCCATCTGGGATGATAAAAAATGTCTGTACCGGGAATTCGGAGAACTTTTATTTACCCATCAGGGAATCAGCGGCCCTGTGGTGCTGTCTGCCAGCGCTGCCATAGGCAGGCGGCTGAGAGAAAGCCCATTGACGGGAAAGATTGACCTGAAGCCGGCTCTGTCAGAAGCTCAGCTGGATGCCCGCATCCTGCGGGAATTTGAAAATAATCCCCAGAAGCAGCTGAAAAATGTGATTGGCGCATTATATCCTGCCTCCCTGACCCCTGTGGCCATCCGTTTAAGCGGCATATCTCCGGGAAAGCCTGTGAGCACAGTCAGCAGGCAGGAGCGCCAAAGACTGCTGGAAATTACGAAAGCATTTCCCATGACAATTATGGGAGCAGGAAGCTTTAAGGAAGCCATAATCACCAAAGGCGGGATATCAGTGCGGGAGATTCATCCGTCTACCATGGAATCCAAACTTGTCTCAGGTCTGTATTTCATAGGAGAAGTACTGGATTTGGATGCCATGACAGGGGGATTTAATCTGCAGATTGCCTGGTCCACAGCCTGGGCTGCGGCAAATGCATAAATTCAAAAGAAGGGGCGATTACGTATGACAACGAATATTGCAATCGACGGGCCTGCCGGAGCGGGAAAGAGTACCATAGCGAAAAGGATTGCCAGAAAGCTGTCTTTTATCTATGTGGACACTGGAGCCATGTACCGGGCCATGGCTGTTTATCTGCTGCGCCAGAAGATATCGGCACAGGATGCCGCCAGAATCGAAGAAGCCTGTCAGTCAGCGGATATTACCATCACCTATGAAGACGGAGAACAGCAGGTGCTTTTAAACGGTGAAAATGTCACAGGACTTCTCCGGTCAGAAGAAGTGGGCAACATGGCCTCCGCCAGCGCGCCCAACCAGAAAGTAAGGGAGAAGCTGACAGCTCTGCAGAAGAAGCTTGCCAGGGAAGCAGACGTGGTGATGGATGGCCGGGATATCGGAAGCAAGGTGCTGCCTGACGCGAAGGTGAAGATATATCTCACTGCTTCTGTGAGAACCCGGGCTCTGCGAAGATGCAGCCAGCTGGAAAAAGAAGGAGTCCTGGTTTCTCTGGAAGAAATCGAAGCCGATATCCAAAAACGGGATGAACTGGACAAAAACAGGGAAAACTCTCCATTGATCCAGGCAGAAGATGCGGTGCTGGTGGATTCCTCTGAAATGACCATTGATGAGGTGGTGGAAACAATCCTTACTATTTACAGGCAGAGAGAGTGTACATGAGATGAAAGTAAGAGTTGCTGAAACGGCGGGATTTTGTTTTGGCGTAAAAAGGGCAGTTGACCGGGTCTATCAGCTGGCCGAAGAAACCAAAGGGCCTATTTACACATTGGGGCCGGTGATACACAATGAAGTGGTGGTGGAAGATTTAGAAAAAAAAGGTGTTCATACCCTGAATGGCATTCAGGAGCTTGAGCATCTGGAAAAAGGTTCTATTGTGGTGATCCGTTCTCATGGAGTGGGCCGGGAGGTTTATGAAAAGATTTATTCGCTGGGGCTTCAATGTGTGGATGTTACCTGTCCCTTCGTGCTGAAAATCCACCGGATAGTAGAGCGGGAGAGCGGCCGGGGAAGAGAGATTTTGATTTTTGGTGATAATAGCCATCCCGAGGTACAGGGGATCTGCGGATGGTGTACATCCCGTGCTTTTGTGGTGTCAAATCAGGAAGAATTAGTAAATTTTATGGGAAAATTGCACGAAAAATTGTGCACAGTTTCCCAAACGACATTTAATTACAACAAATTTAAAGATTTAGTTGAAATTCTGGCAGAAAAGAGTTATGATAATATTGTTTTAAATACAATCTGCGATGCTACTGAGAGAAGGCAGCAGGAAGCAGGAGCCATAGCCAGTGAGGTAGATACCATGTTGGTCATTGGCGGGAAACAGAGCTCCAATACGCAGAAGCTCTATGAAATATGTAGAAGAGAATGTGGAAATACTTACTATATACAGACACTTGTTGACTTGGATTCTGAAATGTTTCGATCCAGTAGTTGCGTAGGTATTACAGCAGGGGCGTCTACCCCCAACAAAATTATCGAGGAGGTTCATAAACATGTCAGAACTGAGTTTTGAACAAATGTTAGACGAATCATTTAAAACAATCAAAAACGGCGAGATCGTGGAAGGTACAGTAATCGCTGTAAAGGAAGATGAGATTATCCTGAACATTGGCTATAAGTCAGACGGAATCATCACAAAGAATGAGTATTCCAATGGTCAGTCTGTGGACTTGACACAGGTAGTTGAGGTGGGACAGACAATGTCTGCCAAAGTGCTGAAGGTAAATGATGGAGAGGGCCAGGTTCTCCTGACTTATAAGCGTCTGGCTGCTGAGAAGGGCAATAAGCGCCTGGAGGAAGCCTTTGAGAATCAGGAAGTGCTGAAAGCACCTGTTACACAGGTTCTGGATGGCGGATTATGTGTAGTTGTTGACGAGGCAAGGGTATTTATCCCTGCAAGCCTTGTGTCCGACACCTATGAGAGAGATCTGACGAAATACGCAGATCAAGAGATTGAGTTTGTAATCACAGAGTTCAATCCCAGAAGAAGAAGAATTATCGGTAACAGAAAGCAGCTGCTGCTGGCAGAGCGCGCTGAGAAACAGAAAGAACTGATGGCCAGAATTGCTCCTGGCGATGTGGTGGAAGGTGTAGTCAAGAATGTAACAGACTTCGGTGCCTTTATTGATCTGGGCGGAGCAGATGGACTGCTTCACATTTCAGAAATGTCCTGGGGGAGAGTGGATAATCCAAGGAAAGTCTTCCAGGTTGGCGATGAAGTGAAAGTTTTGATCAAGGAGATCAATGGGGATAAGATTGCCCTTACATTGAAATTCGAAGATCAGAATCCTTGGCTGACAGCTGCTGAGAAATATGCGGCAGGCAGCGTAATCAAGGGTAAAGTGGCCAGAATGACTGATTTCGGCGCATTTATTGAGCTGGAGCCAGGTGTGGACGCACTGCTTCACGTGTCTCAGATTTCCAGAGAGCATGTGGATAAACCCTCCGATGTACTGAAGATCGGACAGGAAGTGGAGACGAAAGTCGTTGATTTCAATGGGGAAGACAGGAAGATCAGTCTGAGTATCAAGGCTCTGCAGAATGAGGCAATGAGAGCCGAAGAAGCGGCTCCTGCTGATGTGCAGGAGGAAGCGGTTCAGGAAGATGACGTGCAGGCGGAGACTGCCGCGGCACAGGAAGAAGAATAGGAATTTTGTGGGAACCACTGTATTGGGGGATTTGACTCCAGTGCAGTGGTTTTTTTGTGGTTTTTATTCCAGACGGACGCAAAGCGGCGGGGAGATATCTCCCCGCCGCTTTGCTGGTAGTTGGTTAACTAAGAATTATGCAAATATAAAATTTATAATGATAATTATTTATAACAATAGAGTGAAAGAAGCATTTTTACAAAATGGTACTGCTAGAGCGTGTTTGAAAATTGCTTTATGTCAACCGTGCGTCACAGTTTGTACCCA
>CAJURF010000110.1 GCA_910588825.1 uncultured Lachnospiraceae bacterium | reverse complement strand
TTCATGTCTTGTTTGTGCCTTGAGCGAAGCGAAAGGAATGATAAAAACTATGAAACTATGGCAGATGATCACACTTCTCATTTTATCAGTGGTCATTCTGGTGACAATGTTTCTGCCAGCATACCATATTGACTCAGACGCTTTGAAAAAGGGAATGGAAAATGCCCAGATTGAAGAAGACTATTATGACAATGATGAAGACAGAGATAAAGATATAAAAAAGGATACCAAGTGGTTTGAGAAAAAAGCCGATAAGGAAAAGAAAGAAAATGGTACAGATAATGCAAGTATATCTGTACTGAAACTTATGACAAAAAGTCTTTCAGATATTCGTTACAACGGAAAATATGATGAAAAACATACCAAGTCAAAAATGGGGAAAGAAACCTATGACGCGTTAAATAAGAAACACAATATGACAAGGATTTTCCTGTGGAGTGTTTACAGTCTCATACTGGTAATCATACTGATCATCATATTGGGGTATGGTCTCAAATGGAACAAATACATTCCGCTGGCCATCAGCACCGTTTACGGCGTTTTGGTGACCGCTGCATTTGCGGTTCTCAGATTTGCCGCCATAAGCGGAGTAAAGAAAGAGGTGGGAGAGCTTACTAAAGATTTTATCGGCGCCAAGGCCAGATTCGTCAATGTAGACAGTGCGGAGATTGCTTCTGGTTTTATCGCCTATGGGTTTCTCCTGGGGCTGATTGCAGGGGGCGCATTTTTGATTGTCAGCGTGATTTCCATGTTCACCGGGGGTCAGGCAGAGGATGATTATATGGAAGGTATGGATTTGGATGCTGGGGATGACTGGGACAGGGACTGGAATCCTACCAGGACATCTGTCTCCCAGGAGGCCAGAGGGGCCGGATATTCCGGCGATATGCAGGGTGTGGATCCCTTTAGAGGGGAACAGAACCCACAGCCAGGCGTGGGGCTGCAGGATGATAGGCCCAATACCATTCCCTCCCCATCGGTAACACCCTCCCCATCGCCAGCACCTGAGCAGAGCCCTGCGGCTGCGCCGGTGCCATTAGTGCGAAGTGGAAAAGTACTGTGTACCAAGGGGATGACAGCGGGCTCGTCCGGCTATTCCCTTGCGCCGGACAGGAAAGTCATAGTGGGAAAGAGCCCTCATCAGGCGAATCTGGTGATTATAAACAATACCCATATCAGCAATGTGCACTGTACCATCCGCTACGAATCAGATACAGATACCTATATAGTAAAAGACCATTCAACAAACGGCACTTATGCAAATGGAACCAGAATGCAAAAAGGGGTTCCCATAAAGTATCCTTCCGGGACAGTACTGAGCCTTGCAGATAAAAGCGTAGAGATTAGATTAGGATAATCCCATACCCTATTACTAAAAACAACAAAAACCATGCTGAAAATTACAGAATGCCGGAATCAGACGTTTCCTCTGTTATAGTGGACTCAACAGAAAAAAACATCCATACAAGAGGGAGGTAAAGTTTTATGAAGGCATTCAGAAGAGTTTTATCCATACTGTTGACAGTAGCAATATTGTCCGGCATATCCCCAGTACCGGCATCTGCGGCGTCCTTTAGGAAATGCTATACCATCAGCAGCGGCAATACCACAGTGTACAGCAATACCAGGCTGACGAAGAAATACGGGACCATTTACGGTTCAGACGAAGTGACGGTTCTTCTGGTCAAAGACGCTTACTGCAAGGTACGTTATCCCATTTCCCGGGGGCGGACAAAAACAGGCTATATCCGCACAAACAGGATTTTGACACAGACAGGCGGAAGCAGCAAAAGGTCCAGCGGGAAGATTACCACATACAGACGTCCGGGCGGTGCGTCCTATGGTTACATATCAAAAAATGATACGGTAAAGGTGCTGGGAGTGCATGGAAATTATACACAGGTGAAATACCCGGTAAGCGGTGGATATAAGTATGCGTTTATCACCACAGCCAACGCCAGAAAATATATTTTATCCGGCAGCAGCAATAATAACGGCGGAAATGATGTGGCAGCAATTGCAGAAGGAACTTATGTGATGCGTTCCGCGCTTAATCATAATAAAGTAGTGGATGCCTATGGAATTGGCTCTGTCAAAAACGGGACAAACATCCAGCTTTGTTCATATAATGGCGGGGAAAACCAAAGGTATACCATCACCGCAGCCGGAGGGGGCTGGTATAAGATTATATGCAATTGGGGAAATAAAGCCATGGAAGTACACGGCGGAGCCGGTGGAAATAACAAAAATGTATCTTTGTGGGATTATCACGGAGGAGCCGGACAGCTGTGGAGATTCCGCAATGCGGGAAACAATTATTATTATATTGAGAGCAGACTGGGATATTATCTGGATGTCTGCGGAGGCGGTACGGCAGATGAGACGAATATTCTGATTTACCAGCTGAACAGAGGAAATAATCAGAAGTGGAAATTAGAACCTGCTTCTTCAAGCCAGCCGCCGTCCCAGACCAGCCAGGCAGATGCCCTGGTAAATATGGCGAAAAGCCAGGTAGGAATAAAGGAGCGCAGTGCAGGGTCGGATGATATCCTTTACAATGACTGGTACTATGGCCGCAGAGTGAAGAACAGTAAGACGGGATTCTATCCCTGGTGTGCTTCCTTCGTATCCTGGTGTGCGTATCAGACAGGAATATTAAACAGCGTGATTCCTAAAACTGCCGGTACAACGAATATGAAAAACGGCCTGATTTCAAGAGGAGGGACTCAGCATCTGAAAAATTCCGGATACAGGCCGGTACATGGGGATATCATATTTTTTGGCAGCAATGCAGGCCAGCATGTGGGAATTGTGGATTACACATCGGGAAATACCGTCTACTATATAGATGGAAATAACACCACCACCACACCCCATGGAGTAAAATACAGCAGCTGCTCATTAAGCTATAAAAGTTTATGGGGATTTGTTACACCGAGATATCAGAGATAAACACTCAGATAAATGGGGATACACATGATATGAGTTTTAAAAATTCCGGTCTGTATTGGGGGTGGGGAGAGGAGAAAAAGATGAACCAGCAATATGACTTATGTTTTTTTGACGATTTTGGACAACTGGTTACAGTGAACCTGAATCGATTTAAAAAACCGGAGGTTTCCGTGGGGAGGGATGCTTCCTGCGCGGATATTGTTCTGAACTTTGAATCAATATCCAGAGTCCACGGCCGCTTCCTGCTTCAGGCGGATGGACTTTATTACCAGGACAGTGACAGCTTAAACGGCACCTCAGTGGTGGATAATATGAGAGGGGTAAAGCTGCATCATACTGAGAAAAAGGTTCAGGTGACAGAGTCCTCCTTTTTCAAAATCGGGACGGATGATAAATTTTTCCTGTTTTTTGTGAGGAAACATCAGGCAGACAGGGGATGGAAAAAAGTCGCTCTGAACGAAAAGCCTTTGAGCATTGGACGAAACAGCGGCAACGACGTGGTTCTGCGCCATCCCAGCGTTTCCAAAAGGCATGCCCGGGTGGGCATGCATGAGAAACGGCCCCAGGTCCAGGACATGAACAGCCACAACGGAACCAGGGTGAATGGCGGGTATATTCATGGAGTTGTCCCGCTTCAGGACTATGATGTAATCGAGATTCTGGATTATCAGATGATTTACTGCCAGGGTATGCTGTACTATCTCACCAGTGTGGAAGGGGTGCATCTGGTGGTGGAGAATCTGAATAAAAGCGTAAATAATGGACAGAAGAAACTCCTCCAGCACATCAATCTGGAAATTAAAAGTAATGACTTTGTGGCTATTATCGGAGGCTCCGGAGCGGGAAAAACCACCCTGATGAATGCCATCAGCGGGTTTGACCAGCAGTGCAGTGGCAGAATCTATTTCAGCGGAAATGATCTGAAGAAAAACTTCAATCATTTGAAAGAGCTCATTGGTTATGTTCCCCAGCAGGAGATTATTTACGAAAATCTGACCTTACATAATATGCTCTATTACACAGCAAAGATGAAACTTCCCTCCGATATGGATAAAAAGGAGATCGAGGCCCGCATTGTGGAGGTACTGAAGATGGTGGAACTGTCGCAGCACGCCTCCACGTATATCCGAAAACTATCTGGAGGACAGAAAAAACGGGCCAGCATTGCGGTAGAGCTTCTGGCCGATCCCAAGCTCTTTTTCCTGGACGAGCCCACCTCCGGTCTGGACCCCGGAACGGAGGAAAACCTTATGCTGCTGCTGAATCATCTGTCCAAGACAAGAGATAAAACTACCATTATCGTCACCCACACCACCCAGAATCTCCATCTGTGCGATAAAGTGGTTTTTATGGGACCAGGAGGATATCTGTGTTTTTACGGCTCTGTAGAGCAGGCGAAAATGTTCTTTCAGACAGACAGCCTGGTGAGTATTTATAATCTCATTGCCAAAGACCCGGTCATGTGGGCGAAGCAATTTGATAAGATTATGAGGGAAGAACGTCAGCAGGCAGATGAAAGACCAGAAGCCATGCGTAAGGTGAGGCGGAAAAAGACGGCGAATATGCGGCAGATGGGCGTGCTGACCAGGCGCTATGCAGAGCTGATATGGAATGATAAGACGCGGCTGGCCATATTGCTGCTTCAGCCGGTGATCATCGGTATTTTATTGAAGCTGGTGTCAAATGACGAAGTATTCTCTGTCTTTGAAGATACCCAGACCATGTTGTTTTCTTTAAGCTGTGCGTCCATTTGGATTGGACTGTTTAACTCCATTCAGGAAATCTGCAAAGAGCGGAGCATATTAAAGAGAGAGTACATGGCAAATCTCAGGCTGCCTTTATACACACTTTCAAAGTTTATCATTCAATTTGTACTGGCAGCGGCACAGGCGGCGCTTTTGACAACAGTGTTTGCCATCTCACAAGGAGAGTATCCCAAAGGGATATGGCTGGATTCCTATGTCCTTGAAATCTTCACAGCGGTGCTTCTCACCATCCTGGCGTCTATGTCCATGGGCCTGTTGATTTCAGCAGTTGTAAAGACTGGGGACAAGGCCATGACGCTGGCGCCTTTTGTATTGATTGTCCAGCTTTTATTTTCCGGTATTTTGTTCAAACTGGAGGATGCGGCAAAGTATATCGCCTACCTGACAGTGAGCAAATGGTCTGTGGAATCCATGGGAAGTATTCTTGATCTCAATTCCCTGACCCTGAGGATGCAAAAAGAGATTCCCACCCTGGAACATAAGGCACAGGATATTTATGAACATGCAGGCTCTCATGTGATGTGCCGGTGGGGAGTTCTTATGGCCATGACGCTGGTATTGATAACATTCACCACAATCCTGCTGACCCAGGTGAAAAAAGACCAACGATAAAAAGGTGGAGGATTAGGAATATGAATGGAACGTATGAAATAAGAGGCTCCAATACTTTATATAAAGTCTGGGGAATTATTACCTTTGTATTTGCCGGGCTCTATGGAGGGGGATGGCTGATTACTCTGGCTTTCATTGGAATCGGAGGGGCTATAGCAGGAGATGCGGCAGATGGGCTGGGAATGGAGGCATTATTTGATGAAGCACAAGGATATATGATTCTGATTATCCTTGTGGCTGTATTGATAGTTGTAATAGGGCTTATCATCAGGATTCTGGCAGGTTTATACCTGGTCAGACCCTATGTAAAATCAAAAGGTGCAATGATTGCGGTGTCAGTTTTCTACTTCCTCATGGCACTGTGGAATCTTGTGTCCGCGGTTGTCTGGGGAAAGGCGGGTTCTGTCCTTCTCACATTATACGGACTGTTTTGTATGGGATGGGCGGCAGCCACCGGTGTTTTTCTCATATTAAAACAGGCAGAAGCAGTTACCGGGATTTATGAAGCACCCAGAGATTATGGACGCTCAGACAGGCAGGATTACTATCAAGATGCACCCCGTACTCAAATAGGCGCGGAGGAATTTATCACCTATGCCGGCTTTGAGAGAGAAGACGAAAGCGGGCCCAGAGCAGCTATTGAAGGGCTGTTCGGTGATTTCATGGGAAAAAGGTATACCCTGAAACCAGGCGAAAGCTGCAGAATCGGGAGAGATGCAGGATGTGAAATACAGCTTCATCACTCAAAAGTCAGCAGAATCCACTGTGCGGTAAAGTTCCTGCCGGATGGCCGCTTCGAAGTGACAGATTATTCTTATAATGGAACATTTTATGAGAACAGAGCCCTCACCAACGGGATTGCGGAAATCGTGGAGGCGGGGGGAATGCTGGTGGTGGGCGATGCGGACAATGTATTCTCGCTGAACCGGTATTAAGAACTAAAATATGC
>CAJURF010000109.1 GCA_910588825.1 uncultured Lachnospiraceae bacterium | reverse complement strand
GTAAATATAAAGGATACAGCGATTTTTTTACTTCCCAACTGTCAAAGACAGGATTTTATGATTACTATAGCATGAAAAGACTTCTCTGTCAACGGGAAATGTGGCTGTGAACTGATTTCCCCCGCTTCTAAAACCTGTTGGAAACATGTTCTGAAGCGGGGGAATTTGACTATTTCTTGACTTTCATGGGTGATCGAAAGCCCGTTTTTTTGCTGAATAATTTCTTATACGCTTTTACCTTTTTCGACGGCACTTTGATTACCGCTTTTTTCCCAATGCCTTTTACCGCATTCTTTCCCACACTGTTCAGTCTGGATGTTTTCAGTGTAATGGAAGTAAGTTTACTGCACCCATAGAATGCCTGACTGCCTATTGATTTCAAAGCTGTGGATGAAATTGTCACTTTTTGCAGCTTTTTATCTCCTTTGAAAGCATCTTTTCCGATCTGTGTTACATTTGCATTGATCTTAACCGTCTTCAACTTTGTACAGCCTTTGAATGCCTGGCTGGCAATTGCTGTGGTTTTCAATGAACTGCCGTTGATTTTCACAGTTTTTCCTATGGTGGCGGATGTAATGCCTTTTGTTTTTACTCCGGCAACTGTGACAGTTCCACTTCCGTTTGTCTTGACACTTGTAACCTTATATTTCAGATTTCCAACTGTGTAAGTTCTGCCTTTTTCCACTGCTGGTTCATCCGGCTCATCACCTTCAATAATAAACGATGTAAAGGCAAAACCAGTATAACTGCCTTTCCCGGTAATGGTCACCAGCGCGGTTCCCGGCTTCACATTGTTATAATAGGAAACTGTGTAATCTTCTCCTTCTTCCAGCGTCTTATTTCCATCTCTTATGGTCAATTCCGGCCTGATTGCCTGGCCTGTGTAATCCTGATTGGGTATTCGCTCAATGGATGTACTGCTGATGGAAACCGGATCTTTTGGAGTATCTTCTTCCTTCAATGTCACCTTGCCGTCTGTAAAGTCCGCACCGATGGAATTGCTGTTTTGATTTGCCAGATTATTAATCTTGCCATCTGCAAGGGATACAGAAACCGCACCTGACTGGGCCTCTTCTCCGGCTGTCAGATTAACATAAAACAAAACGCCATTATCTGTCACATTCTGACTACTGTACCATATTACTTTACTGCCATCTGTTTTAAAAGTGCCCACACCTTTCAACAGGCTGCCTTCGCTGATCGAATCCAAGGTACAGCCCTCCGGTATACTGACAGAAAAGACCAGGCCCGCGATCCCATAATTGTTGGAAATTTCCACTGGAAGGGAGAGCTTTTCTCCTCTGGAAACTGTACCGTTTCCAACGCTGATATTCACAGTTCTCTCCGGAGTCTCCTCCTGTACTCCCACTGCTGCCAGATCTACAGATGGGGAAATCTCTCCCAGAACAATGCGGTGAAGGCGTATCAAATCACCAATGGTCATATCTCCATCTCCGTCAACATCGGCAAGCCTTTTCTGACGCTCATCCAGTTGAACCAATTCGTCCAGCGCCCGGCTCAGACAGACCACATCACCGATGGTCAGATCCCCGTCTCCGTTCAAGTCACCCAGCAGGCCGCCGGTAATATTAATGGTTCCGCTTTGGTAGACAGCCTCAATGTAATTGGAATCTTTGTCCCTTAAATTCTTTTTCCCGCCGTGAAGCCCCACATTTACTGTAGTGTTTCCTGGTTCTGCATTAGTGTTGATACGGAATTTCAGAATCAAGATTGTCCCGTCTTCTGCCACATTGTCATTGTTGTACCAGTTGACAATATTCCGGTTCACAGAAAGTGTTCCTTTGCTTAACACGGAACCTGCCTGTGCGGAATCCAGCGTCATCAGGGTTTCATCATAACTGATGTCGAAGGAAAGACCGGCAATTCCCGGATTTTTGCTGATTGTGACAGGCACTTCTGCCAGCGCACCTGACGGTGCCGAGATGTCCTGTGCTTTCACTTCCACATTGGTATTGGAATACAATGGTGTAATATCTGTTACTTTGAATCCGTAATAAGTCCGGGAACTGTCAGAGACCAGACGTATTTTCACCACATTTTTGGGGACACGGATGGTCTTCCCTGCCAGCTCTGTGCCGGTGTAATCTCCCAGCTGCACATCGCTGCCATCGTAAATATAGATGTGGTCGTAACGGTTCTCTACTTTCGTCTGGTCATCGAAAGTCACGTCCAAATTCAACGCGTCTTCAGGTCCCGTCCACGTCCATGTGTAATCGAAATTATTCTTATAATCATGTTCAGATTCCGGAAAATCGCTGCTTTTGCCCGCTTTTACATCCGTTACCTTGAACCCATAATAGCCCACAGAGCTGTCAGAAGTCAGACGTATCTTCACCACAGAACCGCTGACATTAATTGTCTTACCCGCCAGCTCATCACCTGTATAATCACCCACCTGCGTGCCATCACCTGTGTAAATATAAATGTGGTCATAGCTGTTTTCCACTTTTGTCTGTTCGTCAAATGTTACATCCAGGCTGCTGGCATTTCCGGGATGGGTATACACCCAGGTATGATCATAATTATTGTCATAATTATGTTTCGATTCCAGTTCCCTCCAGTCATCTACAACGGTGTCCCCGCCATCCCCGGCTGACACGGCTTTCAGATCCGAAACCCGGAAACCATAATAATTCACCGTGCCATCGGAAACCAGACGTATTTTCACGGTTTTTCCTGGAACAGAGATGGTCTGCCCTGCCAGATCCGTTCCGTAGTAAACCCCAACCTCATTGCCGCTGCCGTCCATGACATGAATATGGTCATACGGATATCCCTCTATTTTTGTCTCTTCACTGAACGTAACATCCAGACTGTCGGCATTTCCTGGATGGGTATACACCCAGGTATAGTCCGAATTACCCTCATAGTTATGCTGGGATTCCAAGTCATGCCAGTCTTCCACCCGCTCACTTCCATGGGGATATTTTACATCAGCCGGCACAAGATTGGTGACTTTAAATCCCCATTTCTCCACAGAGCTGTCAGAAGTCAGACGTATCTTCACCGTCTGGCCTGAGACATTGACGGTCTGCCCGGCCAGTTCTGTGCCTGTATATGTACCTGTCAAAACATCATCCCCATCCGTGGCACTTCCCGAATAGATATAGATGTAATCGTACCCGCTCTCCACCTCTGTGTTTCTATCAAACGTCAATGCCATTCCCCGGGATGACTCTGGTGAAGTATAAGTCCATGTGTAGTCAGAACCACTGGTATAATTATGCGCCGATTCCAGGTAATTCCAGTCTGTCACCGTCCCACCCACTGGATACCGGGTATCACCCACCCGGACATTAATCTGGGCTGTAGCAACTGCGGTGTCTGCGTAACTGTCTTTTAAGGAAACAGTGATGGTACCTCTGCCTGCTGTTTCTGTTGCGGTTATTTCCAAATCATGTTTATGATTATCATACCAGCCCCCTTTCCAGCTGCAGGTGAATCCAGAACCGCTCTCCGCATAATTGAGATAGAATCTGTCTGGAAGATTTCCTCCCGCTGTCAGGGTAATTGTCTTAGATTCCCCCTGATTGAGAACCACATCCTGGTCCGGAGTGGTCACTGACGCCGGCTCCTGATCCGGATTCTCATCGGACAGGCTCTTTCGAAGGTCGATAATTCCATTTCCATAATAACGGTCCCAGCCACTGTTCCCCAGGTCTCGGCAGGAAGCTTTCATGGCCTCCTGAAGCTGTGCCGGAGTATACGCGGCATTGGCAAGTTTCAACAGCGCAGCACATGCCGCCGCATGGGGTGTGGCCATGGATGTGCCATTTAAGGAACGATAATTTCCTCCTGGCACGCAGCTGACAATATCCACACCAGGGGCACACAAATCCACTTCATCTCCGTAATTGGAAAAATACGCCTTCCTCTCATCACTGTCAATGGCCGCCACAGTAACTGCATCCTCAATATGTGCCGGACATTCATAGGATGTATCAATATTGTCATTTCCCGCTGCCACAACGCAGAGGGCATTTTTAGAAGCAGCATAGCGGACAGCGCTGTCAATCTCACTGCTGTGTCCTCCGCCGAGACTCATATTGATCACATCTGCTCCCTGGTCAGCGGCATATCTAATGCCATTTGCCACATTGGAACTGCTGCCCTTGCCTTGGGAATTCAGAACACGGACAGGAATAATCTTGATATTTGTAAGTTCCATGGTAACATCCACCACCGTTCCTGCCACATGGGTGCCATGGTAATGTCCGTCATCTGCATCCGAATCATTATCCACAAAATCCCGCCCAGCGAGAACACGTCCTTCCAGGTATGTATGGGAAGCATCCACTCCTGTGTCAATCACCGCGACTTTAACTGTACGGGAAGAGATGGAACCTGCATAGGCGGCATACTCGTCTGCCCCGATGTGTCCGATTCCCCATGATTTATGCTGTGAGGCTCTTCTTGCCCCCATTTCCCCATCCAGGGCTTCTCTCCCAGTTTCTTCTGTATCGCTCTCAGAGCTGTAGATAGTCATTTTCCTGTCTGGCTCCGCATATTCAACCCCATCCATCCCATTGAGAGCTGCCGCTGCTTCCTCCGCCAATTGGCTGTCGGAAAACTGAACCGTATATCGTCCTTCCATATCCGAAACTACTTTCTGTACGCCCTCATACTGAGAAAAATCCAGATTCCCAGCCCCCTTAATCAGCAGGCGGGCACTCTCATATTCTCCTCCGCTGAAAACGCCCATATCTTCCTGGTCTTTCACCAGTTCGGAGACAGCCGTGTAATAGTCCATGGAGGTCTGAGCTGTATAAACCTCAAATACACCCATGTCATCTTCCTGTCCCATTTCCTCGTTGGGCGTCTTTGCCTCTGCCCGGAAATTCTCCTGGTCTTCTGCCTCTGCTGTTTCAGGCTCTGCTTCCACAACAGCATCTTCTTCCCCGATTTCTGCAGTTTCTGCCTGTTCTGCAGTTTCGACCATTTCTGCATCGTTTACGGAAAGTATATCTTCCACTTCTGCCCCTGCTGCCCATACCGGGGAACAGACCAGGCATACGCACATGACAGCCGCTGTCATAAACGAGGTCATGCGCCGCCAAAATTGCTTCATACTGATACCCTCCTCTTCTTTTTTTGAATCCCTTGTCTATAGATATAATTTTATTATACAGTAGAAATACAGTTATTGGTAGTTTTTTCATATATTATTGTTAATAAAGCATTGAGATCTGTTATAATAGACACATCCAAAAACAAAAAAACGGACAGGAGCCAAAAACGCATGCCCAAAAAATTTAACGTCACCGGTCTCTGCCTTCCAAATCAGCACTATATGGCTGATATCAGTGAAAAACTTCATACCATCATCTCAGACTATATACAAACCGGAAAATACTTCACCATCAACCGGGCCAGACAGTATGGAAAAACCACCACTCTATATCTTTTAGAACAAATGCTGAAAAATGATTACAGAGTCATACGCCTCAGCTTTGAAGCCGCAGATGAAATGTTTGTATCACGGAATACACTGGCCCAGGGACTGATTCGGAAAATCAGCCGGATTCTGAAACTCCAGAATACACCGCCTGCTCTGATTCAGTCCTGGAATCAGCCCATATCCGCACAGTTTCCCATAGATGATCTGGGTGAACGCATTACAGAATTGTGCTGCGATTCAGACAAAAAGATAGTCTTAATGATTGACGAAGTGGATAAGAGCTCTGACAACCAGGTCTTTTTATCCTTTCTCGGACTTTTACGGAATAAATACCTGGAAATGATGCAGGAAAATGACCGTACTTTTCATTCTGTAATCCTTGCAGGGGTATATGACATCAAAAACCTGAAATTGAAACTGCATCCCGAAGAAATCCCCAAATACAACAGCCCCTGGAATATAGCTTCCGACTTTACTGTGGATATGAGCCTCTCTCCGAACGAAATCGCCAATATGCTGCTGGATTATGAAAAAGATTACCATACCGGGATGGACATCTCTGCCATAAGCCGGCTGATCTACGATTATACCTCCGGCTATCCATATCTGGTCTCCCGCATCTGCCAGCTAACCGATGAAAGGCTTGCCGGCTCAGCTGACTTTCCTTCCAGACCGGACGCATGGAGTCTTACTGGCATCACTGGAGCAGAAAAACTGCTAAGAAAAGAATCCGGTCCCTTATTTGACGATATAAATAAAAAGCTGGCTGATTATCCAGATTTGAAGCATATTCTGCAGAACATCCTCTTCCATGGAAAGAGATATCCTTTTGAAAAAGATGTCCCGCTGATCCAATTGGGGATGACTCTGGGATTTTTAAAAGAAAAAGAGGGATTTCTAGCCATCGAAAACCGGATTTTTGAGACGAAACTATATGATCTATTCCTGGCAGAGTCAGCAGCATCTTATGACAAAATTTATCAAATTGGTTCCATGGAGCGGAATCAATATTTTGTAAACGGAACACTCCAGATGAGACTGGTTATGGAAAAATTTTACCGGCATTTTACCAAAATCTACCGCGATAATGACCAAAAATTTATCGAAGACCAGGGAAGAAAAATCTTTTTACTCTATTTGCAGCCAATCATAAATGGTGCCGGAAATTATTACATTGAATCCCAGACACGTGATCTAAAACGCACGGACATTATTGTGGATTACAAAGGTGTCCAGTCTGTGATCGAACTCAAAATCTGGCATGGAAAAGAATACAATCAAAGAGGGATTCGGCAGCTTTTTGAATATTTAGATTATTATAAAACCGACACTGGGTATCTGCTGAGCTTTAACTTCAATAAAAACAAGAAAACAGGCATCCAGGAAATCTCTTATCATGGGAAACGCATTATGGAAGTTGTTGTCTGAAATAAGTCAGTGGGGCTGTCAGAAAATGAGTGTTTTACACAATACATATGTAGACATGGGGAGTGTAAAATAAAGTGTGTAAGTTAGAAAACCAATAAATCTAACTGCGCACT
>CAJURF010000108.1 GCA_910588825.1 uncultured Lachnospiraceae bacterium | reverse complement strand
ATAAAATCTAACTTAAAATTAAAAAAAATTTGTCTTGACAAAGGGGTTCACTTTAAGGACAGCAGTACGCCACTGGTGAAAGCTCCTGTAAATGTGGTGCTTTTCCGGGAATATGCCGGATAAGCCGTCCGATAAATTCCATAACGGGGATGACTTCCACATATTGATCATCTTCATGCTGGTTGTAATGGAAAGTAACAAAGTTGCTGTCATAGACAGGAGCCAGGAATCAGAGGCTATTCCCCACAGAAGATCTGGCGTATGAAGCAGTTCTTTGAAACCTATTGTGACAAACCGCAGTTAGGAACTCTGCATTTCCGAATATCGGACAAAACTAATCAGCAAGGAACATTTACAAAAGAACTTGAGGGATTAACAGAAATGGTAGATGAGGATAAAAACTCTCAATGACGTTGAGAGTTTTTCATCCAAGTGCTTTTAATTTCTTTAAATAGGCATTTATCTTTCGTTCCTTATTAAATTGATTATAATAATCAGTTCCCAGAACCCTAAAACAATACTATACTTGATGATATGGTATATCGCAAGCAAGCCGTGGACTGCTTGAAACAAGAGTGGCACTGAATCAGTCTCATCTGCTAGTTCGGCGTGTTTCTGGCTTATGCTGAGGAGTTTTCCACTAAAAATGAGATTGGCCTCAGACTGATCCACCGGGTGGCCCAGAACGGACGGTTCCATGCCCAGAGGATTGGCTGCGTGCGATGCTGTCTATGAAAAAGTGGCAAATGTTGATAACAAGTAAAATTTTTATGAACAAAAACCCCCACTCAACATTCCTGTTTGGCAGAGACAAAGATTTACAGATATCGCTTGCAGAAATCGGCCGGTGACATGATATCCGGATCTGCGGGGTAATGGATGAGATTACCGGAAATCAGAATGGCATGGCAGAATTTTGCCACTTCATAAAACTTTCTGTCCGTTTCATCCCGGTCAAAGGACACATCCGTAATCGGGTTGGCAATAACTGAGATACTGTTCTTAATGAGCGGATCAAGAATGGAGTTAATCTCCCATTCATTAAATTTTAGTTTAGGGTAGTGGAGAACCCTGTCATATTCTTCAAGAATTCTGTAATCATAGCAGATGGTGAATTTCCGCGCAAATACAGCGTTCAGGATGTTGCTGGCATTGTGTCCCGGAGACCAGGCGGCAGACACAAGGATATTAGTGTCAAGGACGATGTTCATATCAGCCTCCGTTTCTTGCTTCATCAATGAGGGATTCAATTTCGTCATCTGACAGAAAGCCAGTTTCCGCGGCTTTTGCGCGTATATTGCTCAAAGCAATCATGGCTTTTGCCTGACGGACTGACTGGACGATTTCGTCAAAACTGCCTTCGGGAATGTCAATGACCAGAGCCGAAGGTTTGCCGTTATTCGTGAGGATAACCTCATCACCACTGGTCAGATCAGCCCACATTCTTTTGGAATCAGTGCGTAAATCGCGTACAGAATAAAAATTCATAAGTCCACCTCCTGATCATATGGTACACGATTAGGTCCAAAAAGTCAACGTGTTCTAAACATAAGATTGAACAAAGAACAGTAATCCCGAATAAAATAAGCAGCACAGAAGCATCGACCATAATGGCCGGTGCTTTTTTTATGCCTAAAGACACATGAACACCGCAATGAGACTAAGTTTATATTTCTATTTTTCAAAAAAGCTAAAATGTTGTAAACTTACTATATTAGATTTCAAATTATTATTATGATAGACATAGAGCATGATCAGATCAATCAATACCAGGGGGAAAATAACTATGACAGGAACAGAAAAATTTACAGATATTTCAGGGCTTTTTGCAAGTACAGCAGAGATGGTGGGGGCGTGCAGGGGAACAGTTTACGGCTATCTGCGGGTTTCTACAGCTGCGCAGTCACACGAGCGGCAGGCAGAGGCTATGAAAGAGCTGGGGGTGAAAGAAAAAAACATGTTTTTTGACAAGCAGTCCGGGAAAGACTTTGAACGTCCTGCGTACCGGAAAATGATAGAAAAACTTCAGGAAGGGGATCTACTTGTGATAAAAAGCCTTGACAGGCTGGGCAGAAATACCACAGAAGCAAAAGAGCAGTGGTGGATTCTTACCAAAGAAAAGAAAGTGAGTATTGTGGTAATTGACACGCCCATCCTCAATGCGGGTAAAGAACTGGGGCCCCTGGGGCAGGCAGTTTCAGATATCATCTTCACCATATTTTCACTAATTTCAGACTTCGACAGACACTCTATCTGGCAGAGAATGCATGAGGGGCTTATGGTGGCAATGAGGGAGAGGGGAGTGAGGCCAGGGCGCAAAGCGCTGTCCATTCCAGAAAATTTTTCCTCTGTCAGAAAGGAAATAGAGGAAGGAAAAATCTCACAGAGGGCTGCGGCGAAAAAGCTGGGCGTAGACAGAAAAACACTCAAAAAATGGATAGAACAGGAATCTGAAACGGAAAAGAAAGAAGGCCGGCCCATAGAACCCGGTTTAGATGAAAGGACAGACAGCAGGAAAAATGACACTAGGGAAATGTCTGCGAAGAAAAATGCTAAAACAGGGAAAAGGGGGCAGGCTCATAAGCATACGAATGCACCGCCAAAAAAAGCCGTGAAAACCAGCCAGGGAAAAGCGGAAAAAGAAATTGTGAAAATCAATCAGACGACAGGACCAAAAATAAGCAGGGAGATTTTTGAAATAGGGAAAACAGAAAAAACCATGAAGATTAAAAGGAGGTGGAACAATCATAATAAGTGATTACAGGCTGCACGCAGCTGAAGGAAATCCGCTTAGGAAATAAAAGGCGGGGAAAAATTCTTGAATTTTTCCCCATAGATTTCCAAAATCCGACTCATTGTTTTCTATACAAAATACATAAAAAACATTGACAAATTTCAGAAATATTAGTGCAAACTTAACTTGTTATTAAGAATAACATATCTCTTTTTACTTGTCAACAGATATGGAGACTTTTTCAAGAATTAATCCCCAATAGATATGTATAAAAGTGCAGATTTCAAAGGGGTTTGTACAAAGAAAGGCAGGGGATGCACAGGAATGACAGAAAAGGAGATCGATTTGCAGGATCTGCTTTTGGAGGTTCTCTCCCACTGGCGTGGGATGATCCTTTGGACACTCATAGGCGGAATTTTATTAACAGCTTTGAGTTTTCTTAAGCTGCCGCAGACAGCGGCAGGAACACAAGCCGGGCAGAGTAAAGGCCCTGCCCTGTCGGCATTGAAAGATAAAATGACACAGGCAGAACTGGCTGATGTAGATCATGTATTGTTAAATGAATATGCCTGTAGAAAATGGCAGTCTTATATGGACGAATCTGTACTTATGAAGATTGATACCTCTCAGGTTTATCAGGCCAATCTGATTTATGCGGTCAATATAGTCAGCCGGAAAGTGAATCTGACAAAGTTGTATGAAAACTTACTGTCTACCGGTTATATGTATGGTTTTGTTGCTTCTGAGATAGATCATATTACAGTGCTCGATGCCCGTGAGCTGATCAATGTCACAAATTCCGGCCAATCCATACAGGGGCAGGCCGAGCCTTCTTTTGGTATTACCATCACTGCAGGAACCAGAAAGGATTGCACAGCCATGGCAAAAGCTGTACAAAATTATGCAGAAGAGGTACATCAGAATGTACTGGAAAATTATAGTGTCAGCCATAATATCATTCTTCTGCAGAACCACATAACTGTAACATGCAATACGGATTTATTGCAGAAGCAGATTGATGTCAGAAGCAAGGTTAATTCACTCCAGTCAGAAATAGCAGACATGACAGGCGGTTTTTCAAAGGAGCAGACTCAGTACTATCAGAGGCTGTCAGAAAATGACAGGGCTGTGGCAGATGAACCTCCGGGTCTGGTTGACAGGGCAAAATATACCGTATTGGGGATGTTTCTGGGAATGTTGATTTTTACATTTCCGATATCCTTCAAATATATTCTGGAGGAAAAACTTCGGTATGGTGACAACTGTGAAGAATTGTTTCAGATACCCATACTGGGGTATATACCGGCCAGATGGAAGCCAGCAGGAGCATTTGCAAAAATTGACTATGGGCTGTACAAATTGCGCAATAGAAACCGCCCTGTGATTCCCAGGGAAAACGCCGAAAAATTGTCAGCAGCAACAGTGGTCATGGCTGCACAGAAAAAAGGGGTTGACTGTGTACATATTGTGGGCTGTGATCTTACATTGGAAACTTCCGCAAAAACAGGAGAAGCAATCCGCCAGGCTTTAAGGGCAGAGGGTATCAATTACCAGGCTGTGGATCATATTTTATATCACGCAGACGCAAGGCTTTTACTGAGAAATGCTGAAATGGCCGTAATCATAGAAAAGGCTGGGTGTCCCTTACGCATGATTTTTCAGGAGCTGAAGATATTGAAACAGCAGGAAATTGAGATATCAGGCATGATCATAATAGAATAATGTATGAGGGACTGCATATTTTACCATTGCATGAATACTGAAGCTGTCAGAGTTAAAATAAAAGAGGAGGATCATTTTTATGAGCGGGAAATCAAAAAAGACAGCAGCTGTTGTTGGAGCGCTTTTGCTTCTTTTGGCGGCTGCAGCAGTTTACTTCTGTGTGTTCCATAAATACACGAAGGATGATCTGGCATATGACGACAATGCTATAACCGGTATTTTGCCAGGGATTGATATTGATGAGAGAAGAAAAGAGTTACAGAAGATTGTGGACCGGAACATGATTGCCTTTTCTGTTAATACGTCCCCGGTTTTTCTCAACGGGACTTCTAAAGGCAATCTGCTGATTGAGAATCCCGGAAATAATGGGAAACTTCTAAAGGCCAGTATCACAATTGATGAGACGAAGGAAGAAGTCTATTCAACCAAATATTTAAAGCCGGGGACTTATATCGAATCCGCAAAACTGGATAAAGTTTTGAAAGAGGGTACATATAACGCCACTGTCCATATTTCCGCCTATGATGAATATACAGCCGAGTATATCGGGAAGACAGGGGCACAGATTGTTATCACAGTTCAGAATTAAGCAACTGCATGTAATTTTCATGCTATATCCATACTATGAACGGGTGCGGAGAGGAGCTGTCTATGAAGAAAAAATCAATTCTTTTAACTTTTGTACTAACTATGTCTCTGATTTTTTCCACGGCTGCATATGCCGCCAGTACAACTGCAACGAAGGACATCCCCATTGGAGGCTCTGGGGAAATGGAAATGGTGGGAAGTATTGAACCTACAGTTCTTTCTGTTACGATGCCGTCTGTTGTTCCATTTAATATCAGCAACAGCCTGACTACAGAGAATAAGGTTATTTCACCAAGAATTAAGATGAAAAATAACTCCAGTATACCGGTGAGTATTACTGTCTCCTATACAAAGGTGGACATCAGCAAGCTGAAGAATACCAGCTGGTGTAATGACGCCAATGTGGGACCAAATCAGATTGCAATCGGATTAGAGAAGGAAGAGGTTAAAGATGAAATGCCCACAGGTTTATCTAATGCCAAATGGCTATGGGCGAACCAGTGGCAGTACATGGAGGTTCTGTCATTAGCGGCGAATCAGGAAGATGCATTGTATGTTGTAGGCGCCATGGGGCAGGAGGTTATGGAGAATACAACATTCACCGTGACACCAACCTTTATTGTAAGCAGAACCTACTAATCTGAATTTATGACTTACTAAAATTATTAAATAAATGAAAGCATCTGTTTGTAGTATGTGTATATAGAAAGAAGGATATCACTATGTCTGTTTATTATTTTACGATTGCCACACTTTCTGTGATGGGATATGTTTTTACTGTCAGGGACAGACAGGAAAAAACTAAGGTGTTTTATCTGGCTGCGGCATTTTTGGCACTTACCTTTATCGCTTCCTTCCGTTACGGAATTGGCTTTGACTATTTCTCTTATGAGCAGATATATGAAACGGTTTCAGCATGGACGTTTCGTGATATCCTTCGCTATTATTGGTATGAGCCATTCTACTTTCTTATATGTAAGCTTTTTAGCCTGGCAGGATGTTCTTTCCCTGTATTCCTGCTGAGCGTAAATATATTTTTGATTTTAGCAGCTATGTGGTTTATTTACCGTTATTCCAAACTTCCATGGGTAAGTGTTTACTTTTATATTACCCTGCAGTTTTTAGCATATAACATGAATCTGGTCCGTCAGTCCATTGCGGTTGCTTTTTTCCTTTTTGCTTATCCAAGTCTGAAAAATCGGAAAATTATTTTATTTACAGCATGGATATTCACCGGCGGTCTTTTTCATAATTCTATATGGTTTGTGTGGCCGTTATATTTTCTGCTCAGAATAAAGATTACGAAAAAATTTTTGGCAGTTTTTGCTGCACTGGAGGCATTTGTCTATTTCTTCTTTGAATGGGTTTTTGTTTATATCGTACCGTTTCTTCCGCCAAGGTATGCCCGTTACCCGGGCGGTTATTTCTGGAGTCCAAGCACGTTTGGCTATGTGATACCTTATGCGTTGTATGGTCTGATTATTTATTTGTTTCGAAACCAGATCGCAGATCCAAAACAGCGGTGCATTTATCTGAACAGCGCTCTTTATAGCGCTGCCATTAGTTTGTTTATTACAAAACATTTTATTTTGGAACGATTTGCCGTTTATCCATTTGTACTTTCGTTAATTGCCCTTCCTGAAATTATCGCTTCTTATGGAAATGACAGAGAATCCAACGGCAGATTTAAACCTGCCTATTATCGGGTCTTGATTTTGATTCTGGTGTTCGGCGGGATATATTTCTCATTTTCAGCAGCTAAAGGTGTTCATTCCGTATATCCATATGTCAGCTTGATGGAAAAGGGGTATTCTGCGCCAATAGATATGTCTGGCTCAGAGTGAGGGTCTTACTTGTCCGGCACAAATCTATGGCATGTTTTTTCTTACCATGTGGCAATGCACGTTTTCTGGCATAGAGGTGCTCATTTTTCTGAATTTCCTGGCATACTGCTTAATCATCTTTTCAAAAATATCCGATGAAAGTTTTTGCAATGAATTGACAAATATCCCCCAGAGAATATATACTCAAGAGCATACGTATTTGCCAAATGATTTGCTGTTTTGCTTGAAATAGTGAAGACTTGCTGGCAAATCATTTGGCTCGCGGGTATAATAAACCAATAAGCTGCTAACTTACGAGCTTGTTCCTGTAGGCGGATTGAGCACCCTTGGTCAGGAAAATATAATTCCTGATCTCCCGGGCCCTGCTGCTCGCAATTCCGGTACGCAAAAAGAGAGGATAACAGGTCCTTTTCATGATACAATAACTCAAACATGTTCAACACATGTTTCAAGAAATGTGAGTCCAGCTAATAAATGTCAATAGGTAAATGAAAAATATTTTTCTTCTAAAAA
>CAJURF010000107.1 GCA_910588825.1 uncultured Lachnospiraceae bacterium | reverse complement strand
AATATGTCCTTTGCCACAGGTCTGTCTGGGGCATGGTTACTATTTCTATTTTATCCCTATCAATCCTGTATTGCCCAGGCTCTCTTGTCCATTCAAGAATATCTGTATCAAAATCCATGTCTGCCTCCCTTTCCTTATTTCTTTTCCAGTGGTATCGGAACTGTTGTATCAGTCTGTCCCAAATGCTTTGCTATGATAATCTCAATATCAATTTAGAACTTGGATTGTTATGTGATTTTTCAAGCTGCTTATATAAAATATTCATTTATTTTTGAAGCAATCGCAGTCGTTTATCACTTGTGTATGTCCTCATTCCCGTATTTTTTAGAGAAAACGCTTCTGTTATCCAGATACAGCTCCAAAGTAACCTTCAAACACGCTCTAGCAGATTTTTTCCAGATCATAAATTACAACACTCTGTATACTATTATAGCCTTTCAATTTTCTCCATACAATTATACTCAGTAATAGAATAAATTGTAGCATACGCCTTTCGAGATTACAATTATATTGTTTGAGAAATCAAACAGATACCGGACACCATCTTCCTGGCCAGGTCAATCACTTTAATATCCAATACGTGTAAAACTGGTTGAGTATAAAAATCAAAAATTCCCCCGCCAAATATTCCATTCTTGCCAAAATGGATACAAAAAAGATATATTAGTAAGATATCATAAGCATAACGAAAACAAAAATATATCCGAGTAGCAGAGTGGCACGCTCCAAGGAGGTGAGACAATGAACCAAAAAATTCTGCTTGTAGAGGACGACCCTCTGGTACAGGAAGCAGTCATGGATTATTTTATAAGCAAAGGCTGGCGGGTGCAGGCTGCGGACAACGGAGACGACGCATTGGAACTGCTGGCCCTTGGCAGTTTCCATCTGATTCTTCTGGATGTGATGATGCCCGGGATGAATGGCTTCACGGTATGCCGGAAAGTCCGGGAAACCAGCGATATCCCCATCATTTTTATCACCGCCAGAGTCATGGAGGAGGATGAATTAAACGGCTACTTGCTGGGGGCGGACGATTATGTAACCAAGCCCTTCTCCCTGCCTGTTCTCCATGCAAAGGCCGAAGCCCTCCTGCGCCGCGCCAAAAGCAGCATGAGGAAGCGGCTGCAGGCAGGGTCACTGGAAATCGACGTGAATACCCACCAGGTGTTCAACCATGGCCGGCCAGTCAGCCTGCCCCCAAAAGAATATGAAATGCTCCTGTTCTTTCTGGAGAATCCAAGGCGGATTTTCAGCAGGGAGCAGCTTCTGATCCGCTTCTGGGGATATGACTTTGACGGCAATGAACGGGTGGTGGATAATCACATCAGGAAACTTCGAAAAGCAATGGGCGTATGCGGCTGTACCATTTGTACAGTGCGCAAGTTCGGATATCGTATGGAGGTGGAATAATGAGAAAGAAGAAACTAAAAATCTGGAAGCCAGTGGTACTTGGGTTTACTATGCTGTATCTGTTTATCATGGTTCTTTCTACCTGGGTGATGGAATTGAGATTCGCGGAGGAATTTAAGAAAAGCGCAGCTCAGCACCTTTCCTCTATCCGCCAGCAGCTGGAAAACTCGGAGGATATCATGGAAGATAACTATTTCAATTACATTACCGCCCAGGTAATGTCTGTGGAACCCTCCAGCCCTTTCCAGCAGTTTTCGGCTGCCATTTACGGGACAGACGGACATCTCCTGGCAAAGTCCGAAAACATCCTGATGCAATCCTTTTACGATGATTCCGGGGCTCACTACTGCCATTACCCTCTGGAACAGCTCACAGACGGGGAGCTGAAAACCCTGGCGGAGTATGGACAGAAATCCTATAACATCAATACGCCTGCGGGACCCCCGCCCCAATACCGCATCGCCATACGCCAGACCAGAGACAGCAAATTATGCCAGATTCTCGTACAGGAAATCACCTGGGAACAGCAGGGCTCCCAAGAGGGAGACAGCTATATAGACCCTGTCGCCAATTCCCACCACAGTTATGAGACAGAGAGCGGGACAAATTACCAGGAGACAGACAGCAAAATCGTCTGGGAGCGGAACTATCCGGACGCCGGGCAGAAGACCTGGAAAGACAGCCAGGTGAAAGCTCTGGAGGTTTCTCTGTTATTCCCATACCTGGTATTCGGTGGATACGAGCAATGGCTGCAGTGGACCGGTACAGAGTACCTGCAGGAATTTGACAGCCAGATTGACATGTCGATACCCAAGGTGGAACAGCTCTTAACGGAATTCAACGACGCCTCCTATGTGCTGCCTGCGAGAGACATCCTGTACAATCCTGTCTGGACAGATAAAAACGACAGGCTCCGTTTCTACCTGGCCCTGCGCTTTGAGAGCCATCCATGGGCCGCAGCCACCCATTACCTGACCCCCATTTATCTGATGGGTCTTGTATTGATGCTGGCAGGGATTGCAAAAATTATTTACACTGCCAATCAAATCTCGAAACAGAGAAACGCTGTGGAAGAAATGCGCCGGGATTTTACAAACGCCATGGCCCACGAATTGAAAACCCCTCTAAGCGTTATCCGGGGTTTCGCGGAAAACCTTCTGGAACACAATATGGAGGAAAAAAGAGATTATTATCTCACCCAGATCATCGGCCAGACAGAACAGATGGACCAGTTGACTGCAGAAATGATCGCCATATCGAAGATGGATTCCCAGCAGTTGGTTCTGGCAAAAGAACCTGTCTCCCTGTCTGAATTAATCCGGGAACAGATCACCCGGCTAAAACCTGCCATTCAGGAAAAAAATCTCCAGATACAATACGACTGTGGCAGGGATTTTGTCATTGATGGCGACCGGAACTATCTGGCAAAAGCCGTCTGGAATCTTTTATCCAATGCTGTATCTTACAACCTGCCGGGCGGCCGCATCTTTATCCAGACAGATACAAGAAGCTGTTTCATTGAAAATACGGGAAATCCGCTGAGCCAGGAACAGCTTACCCATGCCTTTGACATGTTCTACAGTGGAGATAAAAGCCGTACATCCAAAGAAAAGCATATGGGAATGGGATTATTTTTAGCCAGAAAAATCCTGATGCTGCATCACAGGAACCTGTCACTTGAGAATACCTCCGCCGGAATCCGGGCCACCATTAAATAATGCAAAAAAGCCCTGTAAAACATGATCTTTTTCCGCTTGCATTTTATTATCAAAGGCAGTATATTGTAAATAAATACTTCTTAAAGGAGAAGGACATGGCATTTACAAAATCTAGATTGTTCAAGGAGCTGCAAAAATCTGTCACTGAGGCTGAGTGGGACGCCCTGGAACGGGATCATAATCTGGCAGTCAGCAGCTTCAACCGCAATGTACTGCTTGGGTGGAAAAATGAAAAAATTTCGGATGACCTGGAGATTCCGGAAGAACAGGTTATGGGCCTGCATATGGTTTTGAGGGAATTTCTGGAGACTCATATGGGGGATAACCCTGGCGGCTGGAAATGGGTTATCCTATCCTGCATTTACCTGGCTTTTATTGCAGAACGTCCCCTGCACTCGATTGAGGCGCTGGATATAAAAGAGCTGTCTGTGGATGGCAAAACAGTTTATGAATGCCCGGTAAAATCTAATGGTAAAAATACCCCGTGCCGCTACTGTGTCTGCCGGCGCATGTCAAATTATGAGATTATGAAACGGAAAATGCAGAAAGAATTTTTGAACTATAATCAGGAAGAAATGATTCAGAAATTCTGCCTAACCCACGATGCAGACTATCTTTACATAAAGTTTCTTGGACACATGTACCGAATTCACAGAGACAGCGGAAAAACTGACTGGTCTGATGACGGTTTCTGTACCTTTTCAGAAGCTGGTTATAATGAGGCCATGACCATTTATGATGTTCTCTGCTATTCCAGCCAGGATTGCGGCCTGTCTGGAGAATTTGTGAACATGGACAGCCTGTCATTTGTGCAGGGCAGTTCCGCCTCCCAGGAAAACGGACTTTTCCAGAAAATGGAGCAGTTTTTTGACCATAAAAACGAAGCAATGGCCAGAGCATGCCGGAATTTAGGAGGAGTGGAATCGGGAAAAGGAGACATTGCCTGCCGTATCCCCATGTTTGATTTTTTTCCTGTGATTATCAGATTCTGGAATTCCGACGAAGAATTCCCGGCCAGCCTGCAGGTGTATACAGATAAAAATGTGCTGAAATATATGCATTACGAAACTCTATGGTTTGCAGTTCTGCATTTATTTGAAAGAATTAAAGAGGAAATGGCATAATTAGATATACCCGCAAGCCAAATGATTTGCCAGCAGGCCTCCACTGTTTCAAGCAAAACAGCAAATCATTTGGCAAATACGTATGCTCTTGAGTATAATTTTCCAAACAGTAATAATTCTGTGATATCGGTAAATCATTTCCTATTAATAAAAATTTATGTTATATTTGGCGTGTCCGATAATTTGTCATCGGACACGCTTTTTATTGTCCGCGCAGAGTACGAGAATCGAAGGGAACATCTATTCTTTTGCGTGAAAAGTTAAGAAAGGAGCATCGACAGATGAGAATATGTACACAGCAAATCGCATTAGGGATAGCCGTATCCCTCTCTGTAATTTTCCTGTCCGCCGGATGCCGCAAAAAAGTTGAGGAAATACAGATACCAACAGAAACACCCACTCCGGCCTCAGCGGAAAACAAGGCTTCTCCAGCAACACCGGTTTCCATGCAGAAGCCTTGTATCTCCGTAACATCTACAGACGGCAATATCCAGATCGGCCTTCCAGATGACACATGGATGGTTATGGAAAACACAGAGGGAAAATATGTCTTTGGCAGTTCAGGTAAGGGGAGTATTACGATAACACGAAATACAGAAATTTCCGGCATACGTCTTCCTCTGTCAAAAGAAACCGTTCTGGATTATCTGGCCGATATGGGCGATGACACTTCAGCCATGGAAGTGGAACAATATGAGCTGACAGACATTGGGACAGACAGCCTGAAAACCGTCACATATACGGTTAAAAATTCCAAAGAGGGGATGCATCCCTATGTCACTGGGTATTTGATTCTGCATACAGATGAGCTGTATGATGTAACAGCCTTGGCAGAAAAGAGTGACCAGGCATTACTGGAAAGCCTGCAGAAAAGTGTGGTTTCTCTTCAGGTTCTCCATGAAGACCACCCAGCAAGCAAAGTAACCCCTGTTATTACCGCGCCACCCGCAGCACAGCCAGCTGACCAGGCACAGAATCCGGAGATGACAGGCTCACCGGCTGGTGCGGATACCCAGCAGGAAACCGCAAGAACTGGTCAGTCTATTATGCTATACAATACTGACACTCAGGTACGGATTTACGAATTGACCAATGGAGAATGGGAGGACGACTCTGGCATGAATTACTATGCGGCAGGGGCAGGCCAATGGCAGGATTCCAACGGCAATACATACTCTTTCGATTTGACCACACAAGACAGCACGGACACTGAGAACAGTGATAACAGCATGGTATTATACCGCTCAGACGGCAGCGGCAGCGTAGATATTTCTCAGGGTCCAGATGGAAACTGGTACGACAGCCAAGGCATTGGTTATTATGCAGAGGGCGCTGGCCAGTGGAGTGATGAAAACGGCAATATTTACTCTGCAGGCCAGTAGAAAACTGAATCAGAAAAACTGATCATAATTGAGGGAGACCTGAAAGATGGGTTTAAAGAAAGAAGCTCAAACTATACTGAGAAAACCATTTCAACAGAAATCGGAAAATATCCTGGCTGCAACAGGCCTTAAAGTTCTGATTGCAATTGGATTTCTGGCTGCTTTCTGGCTGCTGCGCTCTTATTCTGTGGAGCTGTGCCTTCAGAATCTGCAGCAAGAAACACAGGCAGCAAAAAGAGAGATCTACCGGCAGGTTTCTTCTATCCAGGAACACCTGGAAATACTGGCGGACATTATCCAGCAGACAGGACGGCCGGATTCTGTGCGGGCAAAGAAGATTCTAGGGGCCTATGGGAATACAGATATGGTATCCCGGCTGGGCATCGTCCTTCCAGATAACCAGATCCTCCAGCATGACGGAACCATTGCCTCTCCCATAAATGGGATTACTTTTGATGCATTGGCAGAAAAAGGAGCTTTTATTACAAATATTGAACAGGACAACTTTAACACTTACGATTCCGCCTTGTTTTTCAATGTTCCCATTGTAAGGGAGGGCAGAACTGAGGGGATATTATTTGGGGAGATAGAACTCAAAGAGATATCAGAGCTTATTGAAGTAGATACCTTTGACGGAACTTCTGGTCTTTTTATCGTTGACACACAGAATATGGATTTTATTATGGATACTCTGCACAGCAAATCGGAAAATCTCCATGCCCTGCAAGGGCAAAAGATCAAAAAGGGTTACAGCAAAGAACAGCTTATGCAGGATTTTTCCGAAGGCAGAGGCGGACTGACCGCCTATTTCTCTAAAAGTACGAACGACTACTTATATACGGCTTACGAACCTGTGGGCATTAATGACTGGTTTGTCATGCTCACCTTTCCGGAAAACACGGTTCTTCAAGAAGCATCTTATATTAAGAAAGTCCTGCTGTGTCTGGGGGCCTTTGAAGGTATCTTGCTGCTGGCATATGTGTGGTGGGATATCCTCCGCACACGGAAAGAACTTCAACAAAAAGAAAGAATCGCAACAACAGACCTGCTCACAAATCTCAAAAACAGAAACGCCTACGAACAGGTATTAAAACAATACGCCGCAGACCGCCCGGACTGTCTTTCCTGCGTTTACGCAGATGCAAACGGCCTCCACGAACTGAACAACAGCCAGGGACACCTTGCAGGAGACAAAATGCTGAAGTCGGTGGCAGACGCTCTGGTGGAAACCTTCTGCGAGGGAACTGTGTACCGTATCGGTGGAGATGAGTTTCTGGTCTTTACTGAGGCAGATGAAAGCACGACAAAAATAAAGGCAAAAGAGGCAAAGGAGAGGGTTGCCAAAGCCGGTTATCATGTGTCAGTGGGCACAGCCTCCGGCAAAATGACAGCTGCGGCCACCGATGTGGTTAAAGAAGCTGAACAGAAAATGTATGAAGATAAACGACAGTATTATATGAGCCAGGGTGACCGGCGGAAAATGCGGTAGGATGAGGCCTTGGAGCCAAAGGGATCAAACTATCAGACTGGTATAAGAGAGATATTCAATAGTAAAATATTGAGTATCTCCTTTTTTTACTTATCAAACAGGAAAAATATGCCGATATATTATAGAAATGCCGTGCCGAAATTAGGCGGTATGGAAAATTGCAATTTGACAATTATTTTACAATTATCAATTATGGACGTAAAAACATAAAAGGGGGCTGAATACATGATCCACTACATACGAAATTTAAGAATCAGATTTAAACTTTATATCCTCATAGGAGTTGCCCTGATTGGCATGTTTGTAATCAGCGGCATGTCATTTAGCCTTATGGGCCGGATGAATGACATGACAAATGATATTTCCACAAGCTGGCTTCCCAG
>CAJURF010000106.1 GCA_910588825.1 uncultured Lachnospiraceae bacterium | reverse complement strand
GTGCGCAGTTAGATTTATTGGTTTTCTAACTTACACACTTTATTTTACACTCCCGGTCTTTTTTCATATTCTGATATCTTACAGATACCCTGACCCGTCATCTTCCTCAGGATTGGCGTTCATAAGCCACAAGAGATATGGTTTTCCCCGTGTTCTGGCTCATTTTTTCTTCCAGTTTCTGAATCTCATCACAGCAGTGGCAGCCAGACAGATCTGCAACCTGGAAATGGTCTTTCTTTACGGCACTTTCCACAGAATTCAATTGAGAATTGTGCATGATTTCATCTCCTTTGCAATCGTTATTTATACCAAAAATGCAGTTTCCTGCCTGCCTATTATGTTCACTTCAGCAATTTTTATTCCTGGAGCGTATCGGAATATTTATTTTTTCCATATCTGGTTGACGTTTCCCCATTTCAGTAATATGATTAAAATGTGATTAGATAATTGCGAACTTATGGAGGCGCTTATGAAGCCATATGAACATTTCACACAATATTATGAAACCGATCAGATGGGCATCATCCATCATTCCAATTATATCCGCTGGCTGGAGGAAGCCAGGGTATTTTATATGGATGAGATTGGGTTTGGGTATGGGCAGATGGAAGAAAAAGGCATTTATTCCCCGGTTTTCGAAGTATCCTGCCAGTATAAGCACATGGTACGTTTTCATGAATGTGTACAGATAACCGTCAGTGTGGAAAAATATAATGGGGTGAGGCTGTATCTGAAGTATGAGATTGTCAATAAAGATACCCAGGTTCTCTGTGCCACAGCCAAAAGCACTCACTGTTTTCTGGACCGGGCCCACAATATCGTAATGCTGAAGAAAAGTTATCCAGAGCTGGACCGTAAACTGAAAGAGCTGATTTCTTGAACAAACTGGAAGAATATGCTATAGTGTGATGAAATAGGAGGATAGTTCAATGATTGATGGTAAAAAAGTATTATTCAGCGGCATGCAGGCAACTGGAAACCTGACCCTGGGAAATTATCTGGGCGCTCTGAAAAACTGGGTGTCTTTAAGCGATGAATACCTGTGTTTCTACAGTGTGGTAGATATGCATTCTATCACGGTCCGCCAGGACCCAGCGGTGCTGAGAAAAAGAGCCCGCTCTCTGCTGATTTTGTATATTGCGGCAGGTCTGGACCCAGAGAAAAACTGTCTGTATTATCAGTCCCATGTGTCCGGCCACGCGGAGCTGAGCTGGATTTTAAACTGCTTCACTTATATGGGGGAATTAAACCGTATGACCCAGTTCAAGGACAAAGCGTCCAAACATGGGGATAACATCAATGCTGGTTTGTTTACGTATCCGGTGCTGATGGCTGCGGATATTCTGCTCTATCAGGCCGATGTGGTTCCGGTGGGGGCAGATCAGATGCAGCATCTGGAGATCACCCGGGATATTGCGGAGCGTTTTAACAACATTTACGGAGATGTATTTACTATTCCGGAGGCTTATGTGGGCAAAGTGGGTGCCAGGATCATGAGTCTCCAGGACCCATCTAAAAAAATGTCCAAGTCTGATGAGAATCCCAACGGAGGCATCTATCTCATGGACGACGCAGACACCGTTATGCGCAAATGCAAGCGTGCGGTTACCGACTCGGAAGGGACATTTCTTTACAGGGAGGAACAGCCTGGGCTGAAGAACCTCATTGATATCTACAGCGTCTGCACCGGAAAGACTCCAGATGAGGTGGTGCAGGAGTTCGACGGCAGAGGGTATGGGGATTTCAAAATGGCTGTGGGAGAGGCTGTCACCTCCATTTTGAATCCCCTGCAGAAAGAGGCGGCCCGGCTGGAAAAGGAAAAGGATTATGTAGATTCTATTATTAAAGAAAATGCAGAAAAAGCCGGTTATTATGCCAGAAAAACTCTGCGGAAGGTGCAGAAAAAAGTGGGCTTCCCCGTCAGGGTATAAGGAAAAATCATATGTTTATATTAAGAAAGATTTACTGCAGGACATTTCAGCTTATTTTTAAGGCGGCGCTGCCGTTCCTGCCGTACCGGAAACCGAAAATCATCTCGTCTGTGGCAGGCATCGCTAAAGTGTGCAGGGAGCATCACATTCATTCTGTCATGATTGTGACGGACAAGGGAATCCGTCGTCTGGGCCTTACGGTTTTTCTGGAAAAGACCCTCACTGAGCATGGAATTTCCTATTATATCTATGATCGTACCACAGCCAATCCCACCATCTGGAATGTGGAGGAAGCGCGCAGGATGTATCTCTGGCATGGGGCGCAGGCAATCATTGCTTTTGGGGGAGGTTCCTCCATGGACTGTGCCAAGGCAGCAGGGGCCAGAATTGTAAAACCCAGGCAGAGTGTCAGCCAGATGAAAGGGCTTTTGAAAGTACACAAAAAACTCCCTCTGTTAATTGCCGTTCCCACCACCGCCGGAACAGGGAGCGAGACCACCCTGGCTGCGGTGATTACGGACAGCAGCAAACACCACAAATATCCCATCAATGATTTCAGCCTGATTCCCCGCTATGCCGTGCTGGATTACCATGAGACATTGGGACTGCCGGCCAATCTCACTGCCTCCACCGGCATGGACGCTCTGACACACGCGGTGGAAGCATACATTGGCGGGACTACCACCAGAGAAACAAGGAAGATGGCAAAAGAAGCTGTGCGGCTGGTTCATAAGTACCTGAAAGCAGCCTATGACAATGGCCAGGACAAGCGGGCCAGAAAGGGCATGCTGCGGGCGGCTTATTTTGCAGGGGCAGCTTTTACCAAGTCTTATGTGGGGTATGTCCACGCTGTGGCCCATTCCCTGGGGGGACAATATGGAATTCCCCACGGGCTGGCCAACGCAGTGGTTCTTCCCATTGTCCTGCGCATGTATGGGACTTCCTGTGAAAAGAAACTGGCAGAACTGGCGTGGAAATCCAAAATTGCAGACCCAGGGACAAAGAAAAAAGAGGCGGCAGGCCAGTTCATAGACTGGATTCAGGAGATGAATGATTCCATGGGCATTCCCCGCCATTTTCCGGAGATCAAAAAGAGGGATATTCCCAAAATGGCCCGCCATGCAGATAAGGAGGGAAATCCTCTGTATCCCGTTCCAAAATTGATGAATCAGAGGGAACTGGCGGAAATTTATATAAAAGTGAAAGGAAATTAGATCATGCAGAAAGAAGAACTCCTGGAAATTCTGTCGAAACAGAAAAAATTCTTCGCATCCGGTAAGACTTTTGACATTTCCTTTAGAATTAAGGCTCTCACACGGCTGGAGCAGAGTATTCTCAAATATGAAGACAGACTTAGCAGAGCACTGCAGCAGGATCTGGGAAAATCAGAGGCGGAGTCATATATGTGTGAGATTGGTCTCACTTTATCCGAGCTTCGTTTCGCGCGAAAACATATCCCGGCATGGAGCAGCAACCGGACAGTCCCTACACCCCTGGCACAATTCCATGGGAAAAGTTTTACCGTGCAGGAGCCTTACGGAACCGTATTGATTATGTCCCCCTGGAATTATCCTGTGCTTTTGACTTTGGAACCGTTAATCGGAGCCATGGCTGCAGGCAACTGCTGTGTGGTAAAACCATCCGCCTATTCCCCAGCGGTTTCCAAAGTGCTTGCGGAAATGATCAGTGAAGCCTTTCCTGGGAAATATGCATCTGTTGTGGAGGGCGGGAGAGAGGAAAATCAGGCACTGCTGGAACAGGAATTTGACTATATCTTCTTTACCGGGGGCGTAAACGTGGGAAAACTGGTGATGGAAAAGGCAGCGGCTCATCTGACCCCGGTCACTCTGGAACTGGGAGGGAAAAGCCCCTGCATCGTAGACCACACGGCTAATCTGAAACTGGCGGCCAGAAGAATCGTGTTTGGAAAATACTTAAACTGCGGCCAGACCTGCGTGGCTCCGGATTATGTGTTAGTGGAGCAATGTGTAAAAGAGAAATTTCTGGAATATGTGAAAAAAGAAATCATCCGTATGTACGGGGAATCTCCCCTGGACAATCCAGATTACGGAAAGATGGTAAATCAAAAACATTTTGAACGGGTGCTGGGATTGATTGACCAGGCAAAGACTGTGTACGGCGGAAGAAGCAGGGAGGATACTCTGCAGATCGCCCCCACTGTGCTGGATGGGGTCACGGAAAACGATGCAGTCATGCAGGAAGAAATTTTCGGCCCTGTACTGCCTGTGCTGGCAGTACATTCCGTGGAAGAAGCGTATCAATTTGTAAAAAAACGCCCCAAACCCCTGGCCTTGTACCTGTTTACCTCAGACCGGGAGAAAGAACAGCGGTTTTTGAGAGAGGTGCCTTTCGGCGGCGGATGTGTCAATGACACCATTATTCATCTGGCCACCCCGTACATGGGGTTCGGCGGTGTAGGGGGAAGCGGTATGGGTTCCTATCACGGACGAAAAAGTTTTGACACGTTCAGCCATGAGAAAAGCATTGTGAAAAAGTATACCTGGATCGATCTGCCCATGAGATACCAGCCTTATACAAAATGGAAACAGAAATTGATAAGGATGTTTGTAAAATAATTCCTGGCGGGAAACGGAAACCGGGAAATGAAAATGCGGCCGCAGAATCTGTAAACACCGGAGACTGCGGCCTTTCCATACTCTTTCCCTATTTCCGGTATGTAATGACTGTAGTTTTTGACAAATGTTTTCCTATCATATAAATAAGTATTCCAAAAAAACGTTTATAAATTGGAATCGGTATACCAGGGGCATACTGCATTCCCAGATACCGGGGCCAGAAGTGATTATCCTCAGTGGGATATTCTTTTTCTCCTGCATTTCCCACACATAGGGCCTGAAAAAGATTAAAAGGGATCAGCACACCAATGGAAGGGGGATGCATTCTGCCTGATTTTACATCCAGATAGAATCTGCGTACAGCTTTTTCAGCCTTTTGAAGATCTTTCCCGGCAGGTTCGTAGGCATTCCAGCTCAGCGCAGTGACTGGCAGCTGATAGCATTTGTTAAATCCCCATCCGGGAAGTGTGGCGGCCAGTGCTTTTGTGGTACTGCTGGCAGATATGCCTCCAGTGGTGCAGACAATAAGGGCTTTTTTATGGAAATACCGGGGACGGTGTAGCATGAATGCCATATGGTCTGTAAAATTTTTCATGACACCTGTGAGATGTCCCTGAAAACATGACACAGAAAAGACAACCCCATCACTTCTTTCTATCATGTCCATGACAGGCTGGACAATCTCATGATGGGGACAGAACCTATGTCCGTTTCGGAAGCAGTTACTGCAGCCAGTGCAGAACGGAAGGTTCAGCTCTATTAAATGCACCTCCTGAAATTCAATGGCAGAATCATAAACAGCCAGCATTTCTTTCACCCTTTGGGTCAGCTTCCAGGTGTTTCCTTTATGGGGACTTCCGTTCACAAGTAATAGTTTCATTTTTGTCCTCCTTTAGTTTTTAAAACCTTTGGGATTGTAATATTTACGGAACATCCGCGGCGTGACGGCATTTTTAGACTTGAAAGCACGGATAAACTGGGTACTGCTGGTAAAGCCGCATTCCTCAGCGATCTGCTGAATATTCAGGGTGGATTCTATCAGCAGTGTTTTTGCCCTCTGCAGCTGCAGGGACAGGAGATAGCTGTGGGGAGTCTGGCCCATTTTTTCCTTGAAAAGTCTGGAGAAATAATGGGGGTTTAGAGAAACTGCCCCTGCAATCTGCTCCACTGAGGGTGCTTCGCGATAGTGCTGTGACATATAGTGGACTGCAGATTTTACAGCAGGTGATTCATTCAGCGGGGGATGTATAGTTAATCTGGTTAAAATATCATAGATGTAAGCAGACAGACGGTGTTCATTGCTGTCTTTATTTTTTATATGATTTAAAATATTGTCCAGTAACAATGAAATTTCTAATTTATCAGAATGTTTGACGCCGTTTTTTGACAAGAGTTCATAATAAACATTTGTAAAAGCTCCCTCAAAGTGAAGCCATTGAAAAGTCACCAATTTTTCCGCCCAATATTGGTGTGGCATACTGCAGTCTAAAAATATAACCTCATCTTTTCGTGCAATCTGATGTCTTCCATTACATTTTACATGCAGCTCCCCTTCAAGAATATAGAACAGTAAATATACTTTTGGATAATCTTTTAAGCGGCTTACCCGGTAAGGAATATCACAGGTATAAACCGCGCCCCAATACGGATAAAACAAATGCTTTTTGGCAAAATCAGATGCCTCATGAAAATAAATTCCGTCTTTTTCAATAATCCCCGATTCAATCAGGATCGGTTCAATTTTACAGTTATTCACAGCGCCTCCTGCAAACGTCACAAAATGTATATAAATAGTAAATATAATCTGATGAAATCTAATTTTTTACATTCTATACTATTTGAAAGAAAAAGTAAATACAGAACAGGCAAGACAGTATATGTCTGAAATAATGGCAAAGGAGAAGTGAAATATGGATAGTACTGAAAAAACCCCTGAGCAAGGAGGGGAACTTTTCAGAGAGCAATATGGATTTGGCCTGGAACCATTGAGTGTTTAGATTGCCTTTTTCCACGAAATGGCAGTGGAAGAAACCTACGGAGGTATCTGCGAATTTATTATGAAGGATAAACATACCATTGGAAATAATCCAGATAATTTAATCCGCTGGACACAGATTATGCGGGAGAAAATCGCCCGAAAGTATTAAAAACATCAGACATAGAACAAGAAGAGGAGGATAATAGATTGAAAAAGTTAAAAATAGGCGCGATCGGCATGGGACGTCTGGGATATGAACATGCCTGCAATATTGCGAATCGAGTTCCCCAAGCAGAGCTTACCGCTATCTGTGATGCGGATTTAAAGCGTGCGGAGTCTGCGGCAGAAGAACTGGGAGTCACTGCTGTTTATACAAACCCTAAAGAGCTCTGCAGCGATCCGGAAGTAGAGGCTGTGGCAATTGTTACAGATACCAGCTCCCATGTGGAAATGATTGGCTATGCTATGGATGCCGGAAAACATGTATTTTGTGAAAAGCCTCTGGCAGAGAATGTAGAAAAATGCCTGGCAGCTGAAAAAATTGCAGAAGCACATCCAGAACTGATTTTTATGCTGGGTTTTATGCGCCGTTATGACCATTCTTACCAGATAGCAAAGCGGAAAATAGAAGATGGCGAAATTGGGGATATTATACTGGTGCGCAGTTATTCCCAGGATCCCATATCTATTATTGAAGGTACACTGCAGTTTGCTCCCCGGTCAGGAGGGCAGTTCATTGATATGTCCATTCATGACATTGACCTGATCCGCTGGCTGACAGAATCTGAGCCCAGAAATCTATGGGCAATCGGCGGATGTTATGAATTTAAACAGTATAAGGAGTGGGATGACGGCGATAATGCTGCCTGTATGATGCAGTGTGAAAATGACACCATGGCATTTTTATTTGCCGGCCGCGCAGCAGCACACGGTTCCCATGTGGAGACAGAAATTGTGGGTACGCGGGGGACCCTGCGTATTTCGTCAGTCCCTGCGGATTCTATGGTGGAAGTGATGAACTCTCATGGTGTCTGCCATGAATGTTATCAGGATTTTATCAGCCGGTGGCACAATGCATATGTTGCAGAAATGGAAGAATTCTGCGCCTGTGTCAGGGAAAATCGAAAAGCATCTCCAACTGTCTATGACGGTACGAAGAATACCCGTATTGCTTTTCAATGTAAAGAATCGTTTCTAAATAACCGAATGCTCACTTTATAATTCATTCAAATATAGGTAATTGCGAAACAGGTCAATGATTCGTCTCAAAGAGGAGGCATAACA
>CAJURF010000105.1 GCA_910588825.1 uncultured Lachnospiraceae bacterium | reverse complement strand
CACATCTGCTTGGAATGTTATCTTTTTTGAGAACTTTTGACTGTCCAGAATTTTAAAAATCCCTGGTAATATTCTTCATCCACCGATAACTCTTATAATGCCTGTAAATAAACGGCATTTTCACAAATTCATCTAAACAGATCAAAAAATACACCCACAGAGGCGTCAGCTTCAGCACAAAGGCGCTGATAAATCCCAGGGGAACGGCAAAGAGCCACATGTCAATCACATCACAGATAAATCCCCACCGGGAATCGCCGCCTGCGCGGAAGACCCCGCAGATTAACGTGGTATTCATTGCCTGTCCCAGCACATAATACATATTGATATAAAGCATAATGCTGAGATACCCTCTGGATACCTCAGTGAGATCCGCCATATTCATAAAGACCGGACGCAGAAGGAAGATCAGAATCCCCCCGGTAATTCCGCTGAGAAAGGTAACTCTGCAGAATCGGGAAGCATCTGCCTTTACCCTCTCCATATGACCGGCGCCGATAGTCTTCCCCAGCAGAATCGCCCCGGCATTGGCGAGTCCAAAGCATATCACTGTGCCCAGATTTCTGGCAACAATGACCACCGCATTGGCGGCCACCATATCACTTCCCAGATGTCCCATAATCACTGAGTACATGGAAAAAGCCAGTCCCCAGCACACCTCATTGCCAAAGGCAGGCAGAGAATATTTCATAAAGTCCTGGAAGAGAATCTTATTGTGCCGAAACAACAGCGCCGACCGGAAGCGAATCGTCTGGAAGCGGCAGGCATCCGCCATACAGATCACAAGTTCCACTCCCCGGGCCGTTGTGGTTGCCAGAGCCACCCCCACAATTCCCATCCTGGGAAATCCCAGCAGTCCGAATATAAATACCGCATTTAATAAAATATTCAAAATCAACGCCGATGCATTGGTCCAGGCGGCAAAAACCACCCGTTCCACAGAGCGCATGGTACACAAATATACCTGAGAAATGCTCATAAACAGATAGGAAACACCCACAACTCTCAGATAAGGCACTCCCTCCTGAATCAATCCTGTTTCTGATGTAAAAACCATCATTAAAACCCTGGGAAAAAAGCAGGCGAGAACGAAAAATGTGAGGGAAACCAAAACAGACAGTTTCATGCCGATTCCCATAATATTTTCGATGGTCCTGGTATCCTTTTTCCCCCAGTACTGGGCCGCCAGCATACCGATTCCGGAAGCAATACCTGCGTAGACGAGATTCAGGATAAACATAATCTGGCTTGCCAGAGATCCTGCCGCAAGAGCTGTCTGGCTCACCCACCCCAGCATAATCACATCTGCGGAACTGACTGCAGTGGTGATCAGATTCTGGACCACGATCGGAAGCGCTAAGCGGAACATATCCCGGTAAAATGAATTGGGTTCCTTCATATATGTATTCATAAAGTTCCCCCTTTCTCCCCTCAAAACCGTTTTGAATTTACAGATAAAAGAAAGCCGTCGGACTCCATTGTGTCCGACAGCCCCCTCATTATAGCGGATACCGCCTGTCATTGCAATATATTTCTTTTACTCTTTTACCACCTCAAACGCTGTTTCCAGCGCCGCAATTAAATCCTCAGCATTCTCGATTCCGATGGACAGCCGGATGGTATTGGGCTTAATGTCCTGTTCCAGCAGTTCTTCCTCTGTACACTGGCTGTGGGTGGTGGTGGCCGGATGGATGACCAGCGATTTTACATCCGCCACATTAGCCAGCAGGGAGAAGATGGCCAGATTGTCTATAAACTTCTGCGCCGTCTGGGCGTCCCCCTTGATTTCGAAAGTAAAAATGGAACCGCCGCCATCCGGCAGGTATTTCTTGTATAAATGGTGGGTGGGTTCCCCTGGAAGGGATGGGTGATGCACCGCTTCCACCTGAGGATGATCCGCCAGATATTTTACAATCTTCCGTGTATTTTCCACATGGCGCTCCACACGCAGAGACAGCGTCTCCAGCCCCTGCAGGAAAATAAATGCGTGGAATGGGGAAAGCGCCGCCCCTGTATCCCGCAGGAGAACCGCCCGGATATAGGTGACGAATGCCGCCGGGCCTGCCGCCTCTGCAAAGGATACTCCATGATAGCTGGGATTTGCCTCAGAAATCCATGGATATTTCCCGGAAGCCTTCCAGTCAAAATTACCGCTGTCAATGATCACTCCTCCGATGGCAGTCCCATGCCCGCCGATAAACTTAGTGGCAGAATGAACTACAATATCCGCTCCATATTCAATGGGCCGGATTAGATACGGCGTGGCAAATGTAGAATCTACTACCAGGGGAATCCTATGCTTATGGGCAATCCCCGCCAGCTTCTCCAAATCAGCCAGATTTGAATTGGGATTGCCCAGGGTTTCCACAAAAAGCGCTTTTGTATTTTCCTGAACAGCCGCCTCGAACGCCCCTTCTTCGTATGGGTCCACAAATGTAGTCTTCACCCCGTTATTCAGGGGAAATGTGTGTGCCAGGTAATTATACGTACCGCCATAAATGGTCTTTGCCGCCACAATGTGTTCCCCCGCCCGGGCCAATGCCTGGAACGTGTACGCCAGTGCCGCCGCACCGGATGCTGCCGCCAGCGCCGCTGTCCCCCCTTCCAGAGAGGCGATTCTCTGCTCGAACACATCCTGTGTGGGATTGGTCAGTCTGCCGTAAATATTGCCTGGGTCCCGCAGTCCAAACCGGTCCGCCGCATGCTGTGAATTGTGGAATACATAAGAGGTGGAGGCGTAAATGGGCACCGCCCTGGCGTCTGTCACCGGGTCTGCCTGCTCCTGTCCAATATGTAATTGTCTTGTCTCAAAACCCCAGTTTTTAGAATCTTTGATATCTGCCATTTTTGTATTCTCCTTTGCATTTTCATCAGTTTTTTCAAACACTCTCCATGTCTGATCTGTAAATCAGACTAACACAATTGGCTCCGTCTGTCTAATAACAAAAAAAGATACCCAGCTATAGCTTCAATCTATAGCTAGAACCGCATCAACTTATTTCGTGTGGGTTATACCAGATGCTTAAGATACTGCTTGATAGCCTGGATATACTTCTCCCCCATCTCGCTGAGGATCACATTCTTCCTTGTCACATAGCCGATCTCCATGGCACTGTCCGCACTTTGACTGTCATCTTCAAAAGGCACCGCAATATAATCGCTGCCGTTTAATTCCTCACAGATAATCCCTGAGCAGAGTGTATATCCGTTCAGGCCGACCATCAGATTCAGCATGGTAGCCCGGTCATTTGCTTTAATCACCTGAGCGTATTCATTGGTGGACAAAATTTCCTCAGCCAGATAAAACGAACTGTTCTCTCCCTGTTCAAAAGAAAGACATGGATAGCTTTCCAGCTGTTCAAACCGGATAGACGTTTCCCCTGCCAGGGGATGCTTTTTCCACATATATACATACGCCTGACAGTCAATCAGATGATGAAACACCAGGTTTGCAGAGTTCAGCAGTTTTATCATAGATTTCCTGTTAAAATCGCAGAGATACAAAATTCCCACTTCACTTTTCAGGGTACTGACATCTCGGATTACCTCCCCGGTCCTGGTCTCTCTGATGGCAAATTCGTATTTTGACATATCGAATTCCTTTGCCATATCAACAAAAGCTTTTACCGCAAAGGAATAGTGCTGTGTGGAAACCCCGAATTTCTTTTTATAGTTTCCCCCTTTTTTGTATTTGTGCAGTATATTTTCATAATTACTGTAGATTTCTTTTGCATAGAGCAGAAATTCCAAGCCATCGCTGGTCAGCGCCACACCCCTGCCGCCCCGGTAAAAGAGCACCACTCCCAATTCCTTTTCCAGCTCTTTTACTGCGTTTGTCAGAGACGGCTGGGATACATAGAGGAGCTCTGCTGCCTTGTTTAGTGATTTCGTCTCAGCAATTGTGATGATATAGTGCAGTTGTGTTAGTGTCATGTACCCTCCTATGAATTCTAAAAAAACTTGAGATTATTATATCATTATTTCACAACAACCGTCCCGCTGTCACTGACTATTTCCAGCCCGTATTTTCCTTCCCCAATGACACCCTGTCTTTTACCTTCTGTCTCCTTACTATACGAAGCCCCCGCAAGACCCACAGACAGGTCCTTAGATTTGGCCGCTATATCAAATTCCAGATTTTCCGGCTCTGTCTCATAGCCAAGGCTGATATCGCCGGACTCTGTCTGTATCCGGATATCTGTGTCAGCCTGGGCACCGGATATATTAATTTCCCCAGATTCCGCCTCCGCTTCTACACGCTGGAAAACGGTTTTTTTAATCACACCGTACCCGGCAGCCATATTCATAGAAATATCTGCAATATCTCCACCCTCCCATGTAATGTCCCCTGAATGGGATGTGACCTGGGCCTGCTCCGCTGTAACCTCTGATAACACCGCATACCCAGAATCATTTTCCAGCTGAAAATCCACCGCCTCCACACGGTCCATTTGAATATCGCCGCTGCCATTGTGAATCTCAATGGGAAGTCTGTATTTTTCGGGCAGACATACGGTGATCTCTCCCTTTTTCCCAAGGGCAATTTTATCCCCCAGCGTCTCTTTTCCTCTTTCCTGTACCACCTGGAGAACTCCTCCCTGAAGCTGTACCTCTGGCTGGGGCTCTCCTTTCGAAACGTCTCCCTTAAAGGAAACCTGTATTTTATCATCTGAGGAAACGTTCATATGGATATCCCAGGTGTCCGCCTCCATGTAAACAGCAGAAACTTCATCTGTCTCATATTCACCGCCTGAATGGACTTTTTCCTTCCCACATCCGCTCAGGCACACCAGACACCCTGCCGCTGCCAAACCAATACAAGCCGTTGATAACATGTTTTTTATCATATTAGAACCTCCTGGAACGCCGTTCCTTACACGAGATCTTTTGTTTCCGCCCGGTAAACAGACAGGAAAGCAAAAACCAGCGAAATTACAACCAACACAGCCGGCAGCACGGCATTCCCAGACAGCGTCCAATCCCCAATATTTGCCTGAGTCAGAATAATCAGCACAAAAGAGGAGGTTACCGCCGCCTTGGAAGATTTCATTGCCAGACCGATAAACAAAGTGATAAAGCTCATAGTCACTGTGACAACTGACTTTGCAAGCAGCTGAATATAAAAACCTGCACCTGCCATCTGATAATCAATGGCAAAGGCCGGTGTCAAAAACTGTGATCCCAGTAATACGCTCCCATAGATCAGCAGCTTTGTCAGTACCAGAGCCACGAAATTAAAAATCCAAACTGCAAGCATCTGGGATACCAGAATTTTCTGCCGCTTAATGGGATAGGAGAACATAAGATTCATGGTTTTATTTTTATAGGCACTGACGATAAAGGAGGCAAGCATGACACTGGTAAATACCAGAAATGACATACTTGTAAACAGTTCTATGGGTGATGATATGGTATCGTACCCCTCCGCCGCATCGGGAATTCCCGTGTCTGGATCATTGGCAATACCCAGATAAGACAGCGCAGCAATGAACAGACACAGCACCGCCGCCAGTATCACTGCATTGCGGATGTATTTGGCAATATCATTTTTCTTCCACTCGAGTTTGATCAATTTTATCATGGTCCCACCTCCGGTTCTGTCATTTTCAAAAAATAGTCCTCCAACGTCTCCGCCTTCTTCCCCAGCTCAGTCACGTCCACCTGATTTTTGGTGAGGACTTTGGCCAATTCCTGTGTGGAAACCCGGTCGTCATAAATCCGGATTTTCCCTTCTTCGATAATCTTAAAGTTCTCCAGTCCCAGCTTCTCACTCAGGACAAATGCCGCTGGTTTTGTTTGCAGCACCGTCAGTTCGATATAAGCCAGGCTCATCTCCTGGATATCTTCCATACTGATTTCTTTTGCCATCCGGCCCTGATGGATTACACCCACCGTGTCCGCAATGGTCTCGATTTCCGAGAGAATATGGCTGGATATCATGATGGTAGTTCCATATTCACTGCTTAGGGTTTTCAGAAGATTGCGGATCTGCCTCATTCCCGCAGGGTCCAAGCCGTTGGTGGGCTCATCCAGTATCAGCAGCTGGGGCCTGCACAACATTGCCCTGGCAATCCCCAGACGCTCTTTCATTCCCAGAGAATAACTGCGCACCTGCTTTTGAGAAGCGTCGGAAAGCTCCAGCATCTCAAGGGCATTTTCTATGCTTCCATGATGGTAATAGCCCATATACTCACAGTGGAGTTTCAAATTCTCATATCCGGTTAAACGTTCATAAAAAGTAGGAAATTCGATAATGCTCCCCATCCTTTTCAATACCTCATAGGACTTGGGAGTCAGCACCTCCCCGAAAATCTCGATAGTCCCGCTGTCTGGCTTCCACAGATTTGTGATCATTTTCATCACCGTAGTTTTTCCCGCCCCATTGGGCCCAAGAAATCCGTAAATCTCTCCCTTTTTGATATGAAGGTTTACATTGCTGACAAGTGCCTTTCCTCCCATAGTCTTCGTAAGCTGATTCGTCTGTAAAACATATGACATAATTTATTTTCTGCCTCCCTTCTTTTTTGACGTAATCTCAGAGTCTCTTTGTTCCCGAACACATTTAAGATTATAGCGTCTGGAGTTTTCAAAACTCTTGAATAAATCTTACGAATTTCTTTCTTGTAAAGACCCTGTTCAGCGTAACGTTTTCTCCCAAACCTGCAGCATTATAAAACAGCTCTTTATAGTGTAAATAACCAGCTGCCTTTATCCTTTTATCTGTTTAATCTCCTGCAGTCTGACTGTAAAAACCGTTTTTACCCAGGGTGCGCTCTCCAGCGTGAGATCCCCGCCCTGCTGCACAGCCAGATTTTTCGCAATGGTTAATCCCAGGCCATTCCCCTGTATATCCCGGCTTCGAGAATCCTCCATGGTAAAAAGCCTGTCAAATACACTGTCTGCGAAAGACTTCTCAATCCCCTTCCCTTTATCCGCCACATCCAAATACACATATTTTCCGTCTGATCTCAAAGCTACCTTCAGATATTTCCCATCCTTTCCATATCGGACAGCATTGGAAATCAGATTGCTCAAAATGCGCTGTATAGCCTCTCTATCTCCCCACACATAAACAGCGGTTTCCGGCAGATCAATCTCCACCTGAAAACCGCTGCCAATTAAAATCTCATAAAAGTCCAGAATACCCTCCCGGCAGATTTCCGCAGCATCCACCTGGCTGAGTTCCAGCTCCAGATCTCCGGATTCCAGCTTTGCCAGCGTGAAAAAGTGGTTCATCAGCTCCATCACATTCTGGGCTTTCTGCTGTATCTTTTTCAGCATCTCGTCTGTCACTGCCCCGTCCAGCTGCATAATTTCCAGATACCCCAATATGACAGTCATTGGAGTTTTCAAATCATGGGATATATTTGCCAGCATTTTCTTGGAGGCTGCCTGTGCGCGGCGGGAATCGGCCTTCATTTTCTGATGATTTTCCAGCAGACAATTCATCTGTGCCGCCAGCTCCATCAGTTCTCTGTTCTCAGTGAAAACCATAATCCGTTCATCACTGTCTGTATCAATGATCCTTTCCAGTTTTTCACTGATTTCCCTGAGTCTGGCCCGGGTGCCTGTCCGATAGGTGAACTGCTGGTATAGGACCAGGCAGAATAAAACTCCCAGACATAGAAGCAGAAAAAGTAGAATTAACGTTTGGTTCATAGCATCTGACTCCTCTCGTAGAATGCTTTCCTTTGATGCAGGATTTCGGATAATGTCTCCCAAATCCTGTTAAATAAATGAAATTATTCCCAGTATTTTCTGACTTCCTCCTCTGATTTCTGTAAAGAAAGATTGAATTTATCAGCCAAACGCTGGATGGCATCTGGAAACGACACGCCTAACTCTCTATAAGTTTCAACCGCACCTTCGATTTTTCCTTCTAGTTTACTATCCATTTTCATTTCTTCAATTGCCGTGCACACATCAACTACCTCCTCGTATAATAAGTGTATAGCCAATCAAAACAGGCTATAGACTTATTC
>CAJURF010000104.1 GCA_910588825.1 uncultured Lachnospiraceae bacterium | reverse complement strand
AAGTATTGATTTTTCAAGGTGCGAATCCCATTTTTGATGTGGGAAGTTTGAGTAAATATATTGTATTAGAAGATCTGTTTTCCGCAGTACCACTGCATGAATTCAGAAAGAAGCGCAGATAACTTTGAGAAAAAGCAGGACCTTCGCCAGCCAAAACAGGCGGAGGCGATATAGAAAGGATAAAATTTATGGATGCTAAGAAAGTAATTTTATTTGCTGGTGACAAAATGGGAATAGCTGCAGCATTAGTCAGAACAGCTGCTATTGCTGTTGAAAATAAAGAAGTCTTCTTGGAAGATGGGCAGGCTGTGGCCGTTACTCTGGAGGCAGCTGGAACAGAACTTAGAAGATGCAGGAACGTGATGGAGGCTTATCTCCATAAAAAAGCAGACAGCAGCCGTCCGATAGAGTAGGGAATCAGCGGTAACATCTTCCCTGCGGCGGCTGTTATTGCTGGCTGCAGCAAAGACTTGCGTGGTCGGGACAGTCTCCAAAAGAAGTATTTGCCAAGGCAAAGCACATAAGCTGTCTTGATTATTGCAATGGATGTCATACCTTGAAGTCATGATGAACCGCTGTATGCCGGGCAGCACGTACTGGCGGGAGGGGAGAGGAAATCTCCCCTGCCCGATTGAGAAATTTAACTGCCTGGCAGCCAGAATTCAAATGAAATCCCAAATAAGGCAGTGTATGGGAAAATAAAATACGGCAGATTTTCAATTTGGATCAGTAATGTCTTTACATAAACTGGGTATGGCGGACAGCCATATGTACCATAGCTTCATAATGGGAAGCTTACAATGTTCAAGCGTATTTTTAAACATCTGTCTAAAAATATTTAATACAAAATTTACTTCCCGGGCAGGGGAATAAGGGGATTTGGCATAGCATTCAATTACTTTCTCTTTTGAATGCGCAATGGTTTCAGCATCCATAAAACAATAGGCATAATGATAATAGGCGGCAATGCATAAGTGGCAGACAGCTGTTGGCAGACAGAACGCTTCAGAAACTTCCAAATCCAGCAAGTCTTTAATCTGACGGATTCCTTTAACATGGCTGTTGTGGACCTTCATATTCTGCAGGTCTGTTGTGTTGAAAAAAATGCAGGCTGAATGCAGGATCATCAAACAGCAGAAATATTTAATACGGACGGCTGGATCAAAATAGGGTTTGTAAGAGCCATATATCATTTCAACAAGTTTTGATAAAGATTCAGGGTTATAGGCAGCCGTATTTAGTTTAAAGTATTCATAAATACATTTATAGTAATCTTTTTCCTGGCCAGTCAGGTAAACAGAGTCCAGGAACTTATAAAAGATTTTCAGTGCTTCAGGAGAGAACTGAACGAGGCTGCGAGCTGCCCCTATATGGTAAAGGCGGCACAATATCTGATATTGAACATCAGGGAGTATGCGGTAAAAAGAAAAACAGCTGCACTTATCAAACACGGCGGCGGCAGCATATCCAGTCATAACGCTATATCCCAAAGAGTTTTTCTGCTGGTTATCCTCATTCGGACGGATGCCGTCCCGCAGCTGTTTCAAGTCGGAAATAAGCTGTTCGATATCGCTGTCCCTTATTAAGCGGGCATGGAATTCCAATATCCTTTTGAAAATATAAAAAGGATGATCATATATGGGTTCCCCGTAAATGTCATAAAGAGATTTTAGGATGTATGCAGTGGTTTCTGTTTCGCCTATACTGAGCAGATAAGTGCTGCAGTCGGTCATATAACTCCACCAGGTTTCTTGATTGTCTGCAGGTGACTTCTGCCCTTTGTTATTGTACGGTTTCACTGATTCTGACAAACTAATGATTGATTCATAAATAAGTTTCTGCATATTGGGCAGTCCAAGGCTGTACCTGAGTTTTAGGACCGTATCATGGACCGTATCAATGAGAGTGCTGCAGTCGGTAAAACCCGGCCGTTCTACGTGGAATATGGCCTTCGCAACTAATTGATGCATCTGCACATAACTATCCTCTGCTTCTGAAAAGATTCCGATATCTGCCATGGACTGGACCCAGCAGCCAGCAGCGGCATTCAGCCAATTACGAAAGGCATCTGCTGTTGAAGCCTCAGTGATTTTTTGTGTCATATTATCAAAGACGGCGGCTATCTGCCCGTTGGCAGTGTCTATTGAAAAATTGTCAAGTGCATCTTTTATCCAGCTGTTAAGTGCATCTTTTATCCAATTATCATCAGCGTTCTTTATACCGTTATCAGAGGAATTACCATCAGCAGACCTTATACTGCCGCCAACAGATTTTCTAATCCAGTCATTAATCAAAGCGCGGGGCACAGGGGCGGCCTTAAAACAGGAGAGTGCACCCAGCATAGTACGGCAGTAATCAGGCAGATACTCTCTGTGCAGGGAGTAGATACGGCGTATATGGCCGATATAGCCCAATCCGGCATTATTGCTGTAGCTATGCTTGAAGGTTATACTTTTTAGGTCGTTGATGTCATCTGGGTTTTGCAGAACATGTATGAGTTCTTCTATAGAATATTTCTGTTTGGCGGCTAATTTTATGGCAAGTGAGACAGCCAGTGTGTTCCGTTCTAAAAGGGTAAACAGTTCTTTTAGCTGTTCACGGTTATTTTCTGTTTTCGGCAGGATTTTCATACAAAGTTCCGAAAGTCCATTATCATCCATGGACTCGATATTGATGACAGCGGACAGAATGGGGATTTTAACAGCCCTTGTGCTGACTATAATTTTTAAGTGCAGAGTTAGAAGCCGTTCCAGATTACCTTCCAGTTCTTTATCCAGACAGTTCATGTTGTCGATGACCAGAAGGGAATTTTGATTTTTTTCTGAAAGAGTTCCCCATTTATCACTGACCTTTCCATTATTTTTAAACGGAATGCTCTTAATGGTATCATCTAAAGAATGTTTATATTCAACATAATAAAAGTCTATAGGAGCATTACGGCAGTGTTCGACATAATAATATTTAATAATACTGGTTTTCCCAATTCCTGCCGGTCCGCTCAAAATAACCAGGTTCTGCTGTTCTAATTTTTCGTGTATTTGTGAAATGCAGCCAGTGCGTTTGACAAAGTTCTTAATGCTCCTCTTATCCCAGTAAGAGCTGGGGCCATCAAAAAGAGGACCAAAATCAATCTGCTCCGCTGGAGGCGGGGTACTGATTCGCTCATGGTTCCCGCAGAAACAGAAACGGGTGAGATTGCCTAAAATACCGTCGCAGGAATCAGGAATATCTACATTAGAAAGATATTTCTTGTGAAGCCCGAGCAGAGCTTTACATAAAGCATCATTATCATCGGATTTCCTGATGGCCTGGGCATAAGGGCTGTCGCCATATATCCATGATTCATTAGATCGGATATGTCCTAGAGTATCATTGTCCAATTTATAACCAGGGTGGTTATTAATACAGCGTGACACAGTTTCATAAGCTGGCTGGTCTTTTCTAAGCGTCAGATATAAGAAAAGTTCATACTGAGGTTTATGAATATCTGCAGATTCCTTAAATGCTGAAAGAAGATTTTTAAAAAGCTCTGTATCTATGCGGCACATTTAACTTTACCCCCCCAAAAAAAATTACAAAAAAATTTTTCCCATTACCGCCTAAAAGCGTATCATAGCCCCAAAAGCAACATCGTGCGATAATGATATCACGAGGAGGGGGAAAATGCAAAGAAAGAAAGTAAGGCAAAGCAGATTTTTTCGGATGAAGGAGGTGAGTCGATGGAGCTAAAGAAGGGAAAAAGCGCAAAAAACGGAAAAATTTTTGACGTGGCTGCGGCAGTGGCAGAGCGCATAAAGGAATTGGAGGAAAGCCACGAGGAATTTATGCGGAGAGACGCGGAGTTGAACAGGATGATTGACGAGGCCTGGAAGAAGAGCAGTTCAGGCAAAAGCTAGAAATCCCCTTTTCCCCGAAATCCCCCAGATGCAGGGGGGACAGGAAGGTTTTATTAAGGTCAGTGAAGTATAGGAGGAAACACATTGGGAAAAAAATTATTTGAATATATCGAACCGGGCGAGACAAGGCGGCTTTTTACGAATATCGAACAGGAGGTGGAAAATGAGGAATGTGAAGGGAAACCGAAAAAAACTCAGGAAGAAACGCCGTATACAGAAGCTCCTGGGATGGTGGTCCAAGATCATGCGGCAACAAACGGATTCAGTTGTGAAAGACGGACGTTGAGAGATAGTGGGCTGCCTTCCATGGAGCAGATTGGGGATGTTTACGCTACACTGCTAAAAGATATAGCGCATTCTAACTACAAAGATCGGGATAATTCATATATGCCAATGACTTGCGGCTACACGGGTGCCACGAATACTGAAGGCAAAAGAAGTTGTGGAGATGCAGAAGAATTTGTTTTTCATAATGGAAAGCTCATTGGAATCGTCAACGGGAAAGAGATATTAATGGGTAATTTCAGAATTCAAATTTTCTCAGAAATTGAACGCCGGAGAGAAATCTGTGACGAGACCAATGAAATCATTCAGGTAGAATCTGAACGCTTTTTGAAGCTCGGTATTTTCACAGAGCGGAATCAGTATCTTGGGGAAATCCGGCAGGAGGATCTTTATAAATTTCAATGGATTCTGAGGCTTTCTGATAATCGAGCATATTACGAAGATGGAGCTGCTGTAAAAAGTATGCTAAAAAAATATCTCCACAAATTAATTTTGAGTGAAGAATTTTCAAAATTCGTTGAGTTTGCAAGCACTGGCTGGAAAGAAGCCGACGGCGCATTTTATTATGTTACCAGTGATGGTGTCGTAGGGCATCCGGAAATACAGGTGAAATCTTGTGATGGTTTCAGCTTTTTCAATAGAAAAGTTCAGAAAATGGACCCAGATAAAGCGATTCGGGACTATCTGGATATGTGGCGAGTAATGCCCCAAAAGCCAGGGAATGTGACCGTTATGAGAAATTATACTTTGATGTCTTCGATGACGACAATTTTTTCTAAAGCCGGCTATCCGCCAAAATTCATCCTGGCTGTAATTGGGAAAACGAATAGTAAAAAAACCAGCTGTGCAAAAGCAATATGCAAACTATTTAATCGCAAACCTGATATGGGAGTCGATATAAACTTTAACTCCACCGATGCGGCCATCTACGATATCATGGAACGTCATTCGGACGCCTCGGTATTGATAGATGATTTTGTTCCGCCTGAAAATGCTGCCGAAGCAAAAATTTTGCAAAACAAGCTGGAAATCATCGAACGTGCTTACGGTGACCGTTCACCGCGAAAACGGTGTGTAACATTTGCAAAAAATAAAGATGCGAAACAGTTCTGCCCGGTTAAGGGCTGTGCTGTCATAACGGGTGAGACATTCGGCGGAAGAAAGTCGAGCCAGAGCCGTGCGATTCAGGTGCATTTTGAAGAAGGGGATGTCGATGAAGATGTCTTGGCGTACTATCAGCAGCACTTGGAAGTCTTACCAACTGTGGCGGAGGGCTTCATATTATTTGTGGAAAAAAATATCCAGTATGTTATGGAAACGGTCGAAGCGGAAGTTCTGTTCTGGAGGAAGGAGCTGAAAAATTCCATAGAAACTCCGCGCTTCAAGGAGGATTTTGCGATGCTGGCGGCGACAGAAAAAATTTTTGGGAGCTATTTAAAAGATCAGGGATGGTTCACAGACGAATATATTGAGAAAATGATACAGACGGAAATTGATCAAATTTTTGGAATTATCAGAGAAAATGATGAAAATTTACGCTTTTGTGACCCATTTACACCAATCGTAGAGGCTGTGCGGTATTCTCTTGAAAAAAACAGGCTAGAGCTGGTGAGAATCGACGAAGCTGAAAATAATGGGCAGCTCAAGACGGTATTAATTGAGACGCCAGAGTATTTTCTGATTACAGCGGATAAACTTTACGAGTGTGTGAAGGAATATTTTGCATTTACGGGCCGCTTTTTTAATTGCAAGTCGAGCCGGGAACTCGTGTGTATTTTGGCCCGGGAGGGGGCGGTTCTGGAACGAAAAGAGGGAGACAAAAATCGCCGGACACATAAAATCGCACTGAATGGAAAAACGATCAACAATCGATTTTTACATATTTTTAAGCATAAAATGCAATGTATTATAGAATTCATAGAAAACATCTAATACGTTTGCGGATATGAGAACGGATGAAAGGAGAAAATAAAATGCGTGAAAATTCAGAATACAAAGAAATGAAGAGCTTGTATTCGGAGGATAATGTTTCAGCTCTAAAAAGGAAATATTTAACGGACAATATGGATAATTTGCAGATAATAGATGTGGGAAGCAGAAATGACAGATGCGGAAAAAAGCATAAAGAAGTGCCGATTTGGGAAAAAAGCAATTTAACGCTGGAGGAAGCGGCGGCGTATTTTGGGATTGGAATGAACAAGCTGCGCAGCATGACAGAGGATGAAAGCTGCCCGTTTGTTCTTTGGAATGGGTGTAAGCGGCTCATAAAAAGACGGAAATTAGACGAGTTTCTGGAAAACGCCTATTCAATTTAAGATTTTAGTACGGCTCCTGTGATATTTTACGGGAGCCATTAAAACAGGACTTGTGGGGCTGGCGTAGATTTGATAAAATAATATTATCAAACAGCCTTCCCTATATAATAGGAAAGGAGACGTTTCAAATGGCAGGAAGCAGGAGAAAAGACAAGAGCCGGATTGTCCTTCGGAAAGGAGAATCCCAAAGGAAAGACGGGACATATGATTACCGCTGGACTTCACGAAATGGAAAGCGGCACTCAGTTTATGCAAAGACTTTGACAGAACTCCGCGAAAAAGAAGCGGAAATACAGAGAGATAAAAGTGACGGAATCAAAACAGAGGCAAGAACTGTTACGGTCAACGACATATTTGATTTGTGGTGTGATTTAAAACGTGGATTAAAAGACAATACATTCCAGAACTACAAGTACATGTATAATCAGTTTGTAAGGCCGGATTTTGGAAAAAAGAGGGTTTCTTCACTGAAGAAATCGGATGTGAAGCGTTTTTATAATATACTGGCAGATGAGCGCCAGTTACAGGCATCCACAATAGATGGTGTACATACGGTGCTGCATCAGGTCTTGGATATGGCTGTAGATGATAATTACATCCGTATCAATCCGTCAGACCGGGTGCTGAAAGAACTGAAGCAGTCCCATAATTTTGATACGGAAAAACGGAAAGCATTGACAGTTGAAGAACAAAAACTGTTTCTGGATTATCTTAAAAAGAGCAGGAAGTATAACCATTGGTATCCGATTTTTGCCGTGATGCTGGGAACAGGACTGCGGGTAGGCGAGGTGACTGGACTGCGCTGGTGCGATGTAGACCTGAAAGACCGGGTGGTAAGTGTCAACCATACGCTGGTATATTATAACCATGCAGAAAATGGATGTTATTACAGTGTGAACACACCGAAAAGCAAAGCCGGTATGCGCAGTGTGCCTATGATGGACTTTGTAGCAGAAGCCTTGATGATGGAACGGAAATATCAGATGGCAAATGGAATCTGGTGCCAATCTACGATAGACTGCTATACGGATTTTATTTTCCTGAACAGGTTCGGAAGGGTACAGCACCAAGGAACTTTGAATAAAGCCATTCGTCGTATTACCAGAGATTGTAACGATGAAATATTGGAGAAGGGTGAAAGCAGTCCGGTGCTGCTTCCCAGGTTCAGCTGTCACACGCTGAGACATTCTTTCACGACGAGGCTCTGTGAAGCGGGTGTAAATATCAAAGTCATCCAAGATGTATTAGGGCATTCGGATATTTCAACAACTATGAATATTTATGCAGATGCCACGAAGGATTTAAAGCAGAAAGAGTTCGGGGATATGGAAAAGAGTACGGATATCTGGGCAGTATAGCCTTACGCCAATTTACGCCAAAGTTTACGCCAATAGGAACAAAGAGTATAATTAAATTTGGAGATTTAGGTGCATTGGTGTGTGGGGGAAGGGCTTGAATTGCGGGGGGATGGAAATTGGAGATGGAGATCTAAATTACATGTTCTTAGATTCCCGACAATGAAAACGCTCGGCAAAGAAAACCAGTAAAATCAAGGGTTTGCGGTACTGGAAGTTGTGAACTACAACAAATTTACAACAATTTTACAACTCATAACGAAGAATAATGAGCGTTAATGAATAGTTGTACTCATAAATCCAATTCAATATTT
>CAJURF010000103.1 GCA_910588825.1 uncultured Lachnospiraceae bacterium | reverse complement strand
CATATATTTCCAATATTAGCAACTATAGGCAATAAACAATCACTTTATATATAGACTATACTCCATGAAAAATTTTAAAATAAAAACTTACCGGATTTTTTCTAAAAAAGTTTTGCGGGAACATGGTATCCGTCTGGCATTTTTGAGCGATCTGCATGGGTTGTGCTATGGTGAGGAGAACTGCCGTCTGGTGCAGGCGGTTGAAGATGCCCGTCCGGATGCAGTTCTGGCAGGCGGAGATATGATGGTGGGGGAGCCTGCCCCCTGTCTTGAGGCCGCCAGGGCCCTTTTTTTATCCCTGGCGGAGAAATTTCCCGTGTATTATGCCTTCGGAAACCATGAACGCCGTCTGATGGAAAATCCGGAGAAATATGGGCATGAATTCAGGGAATTCTGCGGTCTGTTAGAGTCACAGGGGATACGGATTCTTCGAAATGAGTGTGCCACATTAAAGAGCAGGGATGGGACGCCCTTGTCAATCTGGGGATGGGACGGAGAACGGCGTTTTTATAAAAGACTTGTGACTGAGCCTATGGAGCCGGGGTATCTAAAGGAGACACTTGGCAGTCCCGGCGGCAGTGCTTATCATATTCTGATGGCCCACACGCCCCAGTATGGACAGGCATATTTTTCCTGGGGGGCGGACTTGACTCTGTGCGGCCATTATCACGGGGGTATATGGCGTTTTTCCGAAAACCGGGGTCTGGCAGCCCCTAATTTTCATGTGTTTCCAAAGTACTGCTGCGGATTATTCAGCAGGGGAGAAAGACATATGGTGGTCAGCGCGGGGCTGGGAGAACACACCATAAAACTGCGGATAAGAAATCCCCGGGAACTGATTATAGTGGAGATTGTGCATGGAGGCGATGAGTAATGGCAATTCCAGTAAAACTGCCGGTGTTCGAGGGTCCGCTGGACCTGTTGCTGCATCTGATTGATAAGAATAAAGTGGATATTTATGATATTCCCATTGTGCAGATCACAGATCAGTATATGGATTATATCCGCCAGATGGGCAGGGAAGACCTGGGGGTTATGAGCGAATTTATGGTTATGGCGGCTACCCTGATGGATATCAAATGTAAAATGCTGCTTCCCGCTCCAAAGAAGGAGGACGGCCAGGAGGAGGATCCCCGGGCAGATCTTGTGGAAAGACTGCTGGAATATAAAATGTACAAATATATGTCTTATGAGCTGAAAGAGCGCATGGACAGCGCTGGAAAACATTTTTATAAAGAGCCTACTGTTCCGGCGGAAGTGGCCGGTTACCGGTATGTGCCCCAGCCCTCGGAACTGCTCTCTGGGATTACCCTGTCCCAGCTTAACCGGCTGTTCTGCGCTGTCATGCGCAGGCGTGAAGATAAAATGGACCCTGTGCGCAGTAAATTTGGAAGGATTGAGAGAGAAGAAGTCAGTCTGCCGGATAAACTATCCTATGTGCGGGAATATGCCAGAGCCCACAGGCGTTTCAGCTTTTTCAGCCTGTTTAGGGGGCATGCCAGCAAAATGCAGGTGGTAGTCACTTTTCTCGCAATTCTCGAGTTGATGAAAACAGGAGATATTGCTATTTCTCAGGAACACACTTTCGACGATATTCAGATTGAGGCGGTGGGGAGCTGATAGATATGGACGAAAAACGCCTGGAAGCCGCTGTTGAGGCCATTTTGTTTACTATGGGTGATTCGGTGGAAACGGAGGCGCTGGCAAAGGCAGTGGGACAGGATGTGACGGTTACGAAAAGAGTTGTACAGAATCTGATGGACCGTTATCAGGGAGAGGAATACGGAATTCAGATTATTGAACTGGAAAACGCATATCAGATGTGTACCAAGAAACAGTATTATCAGAATCTGATACAGATTGCTATACAGCCAAAGAAGGCAGTGCTGACAGATGTGATGCTGGAGACCCTTTCCATTATTGCCTATAAACAGCCGGTGACAAAGGCAGAGATTGAGAAGATACGAGGGGTCAAATGCGATCACACGGTGAATAAACTGGTGGAGTATAATCTGGTGAAAGAGCTGGGGCGTCTGGAAGCTGCGGGCAGGCCCATTTTATTTGGCACAACAGAGGAGTTTCTCCGCTCTTTTGGGGTGCAGACCCTGGATGAACTGCCGGTGATGAGCCAGGTACAGGTGGAGGATTTTAAAGCAGAAGCGGAGGAAGAAGCCCAGCTGAAGCTGGATATATGAAAAAGACACATATTGACAAGGGAAGGGAGCAGACAAAGAAAATGCCCACAACATTTACACACGATTATTTTGGAAAGAAAGTTTATCAAAAGATGCCAGGGGAAATGAAGCGTCTGGTAAAGGCTCACGGGGAGCTGTACCGCATCGGACTTCACGGTCCAGATATTCTATTCTATTATGGAATTGGCAGGAATCGGATCAACCAGCAGGGGGTGCGTCTTCACAGGGAAGCAGCGGCCCCTTTCTTTGAGCGGGGAGCTTATCTGGTGAAGAAAGAGGAGGACGAAGGGCTTTTGGCATATCTGCTGGGATTCGTGTGTCATTTTATGTTGGACAGTACCTGCCATCCATATATTAATGGTACAGTGGCCGGCCAGGTAAGCCATGGAGAAATCGAAAAGGAGCTGGACCGGCGGATGATGCTGTTAAATGGCAGGGATCCTCACCGCTATTATCCGGCAGTGAGCTGTATCCGTCCCACCAGGGAAAATGCAGGTATTATTCAGAAAATGTTTCCGGAGGTGAGTGTTCGGCAGATGGTCATTGCTCTGAAAGGAATGATCTTTCTCACCAATACCATGGTTTATGATGACAATGGAAGAAAGAAGAAAGCCATTATGCCAGTCCTGAAATTAACCGGGCAGTATGAGCATGTGGGCGGGAATTACATGAATGAGTCCTGTGATCCCCGGTGCGGCCCTTATCTGGATGAGCTGGAAAGGCTGTTTGCCCAGGCAGTGGAGGAGACCCCGGAGATTCTGGAAAGCTTTTGGAAGAGAGCCCGGGGCGAGGAGGCACTCTCACAGCGGTTCTGGAGGGATTATAATTAACAGGTGTCTGAAACATGTATATTTTTAAAAATCCTTACATACATTTAATATCAAAGGAGTAAGGATTATTATGAAGAAAGTGTTTTTTGGTCTTTTGCTGGCAGCGGTCTGGACCTTTTGCGGCACAGCTGTTTACGGCGCCTCTGAAGTACCCGAAGAACTGCAGCAGTTATATGCTAGAAGTGCAGTTTTGATGGATGGGGATACTTCCCGTGTGCTGTTTGAAAAAGAAGGGTACCAGTTTCTGCCTATGGCCAGCACCACAAAAGTGATGACCTGCATTCTGGCAGTGGAAAACGCTTCGGGAAAAGATGTTGTACAGGTTTCAGCCTATGCCGCCTCCATGCCGGATGTGCAGCTGAATATCCGCCAGGGAGAAGAATACTATTTAAAAGATCTGGTCTATTCGCTGATGCTTCAAAGCCATAACGACTCTGCAGTGGCCATTGCGGAACACGTGGGGGGAAGTGTGGAAGGGTTTGCGAAAATGATGAATGAAAAGGCCCTGGAAATCGGATGTGAAAACACTCATTTTGTCACACCTAACGGGTTAGATGCATCAGACGGGGGAGGGCCTCACGGCACCACCGCGGCGGATCTGGCCAGGATTATGTGTTATGCCATTAAGAATCAGGCATTTCTGCGCATTACCCAGACCAGGGATTACAGCTTCAGTGACCTGAAAGGAAAGAGGCACTATACCCTTCACAATGCCAACGCACTGCTGGATATGATGGACGGGGTGCTGTCCGGTAAGACCGGATTCACCGGAGCCGCCGGATATTGTTATGTGTGCGCTGTGCAGCAGGAGGAGAAGACCCTTGTGGTGGCTCTGCTGGCCTGTGGATGGCCAAGCCATAAAAGTTACAAGTGGAGCGACACCAGGAAATTGATTGGATACGGCCTGCGCCATTATCAATACCGGGATATGGGGAAGATTCCCCAGCTGGGTGCAGTTACGGTAGAAAATGGAATACCGGCTGACCGGGGATGGGCAGATACGGCTTATGTGAATGTCCGGGTGGAAGATACCCGGGAAAGTTTCCGCGTGCTCATGCGGGAGGACGAACAGCTTCGTGTGGAAAAGAACTACTCGGCTTCCCTGCAGGCTCCGGTAAAAAAGGGGACGAAAGTGGGAAGTCTCAGTTATTATCTGGGAGACATGAAATTAAAGGAATATTCTGTGGTAACTGCGGGAACAATAGAAAAAGCAGATTATGCCTGGTGCTGTGAGAGGGTTTTTGGAAAATATTTCCATGGCGCCGTGTAGAGGAGGTAATCGTATCAAAGAGCAGGATTCTCTGACAGGTCTTGATAACTGGCGGACAGCCAAAAAGAAAATCACTCAGATGCTGGATGGGAAGAGAGTAGAGAACGGACTTTTATTCTATATAGACCTGGATGATTTTGAAGAAGTCAATGAAATCTATGGATATCCAGCTGGAGATGAAACACTCAGGTCCATCGGCGCGAAGCTTCAGGAAACTGGCTATAGAGAAAGTGTGGCTGCCAGGATCGGGGGAGATGAGTTTCTCTTGTTTTTGGGCAATGTAACTGGAGAAAAAGCGGCCTACGCCCAGGCAATGCAGTTATACGGGGCGTGTATGGGTGCGGCAGATACGGCGGTAACTATGAGTATGGGCATCGCCTGCTATCCGAAAGACGGAAATATTTATGAAGAACTGGCTGCCCGGGCAGATGAAGCTCTGTATGCATCCAAGCATTCAGGAAAGCAGTGTTTTTTATTTTATGAGGACATTTCCAAGCTGTGAAACGATTGTTTTGCAGCTTTTTTTTCCTTAATAAAAATAGTTGAAACTGTCACAAAAACAGGTTATAATCAAAATATTGCATTTTGTTAAATAATGGTCTGGTGCTGTTCCAGTGCCAGTAGTTGTGGAAAACAGTAAATAATGGAGGGCTGAAAGAATGGGTAATGAAACACATAGTTTGGCCATTGCGAGAATTCATTCTCTGCTTGATGCAGACAGTTTTGTGGAAATCGGCGGCCTGGTCACAGCCAGAAACACAGATTTCAATCTGGCTGACACAAAGACACCGTCTGACGGTGTCATCACCGGATACGGTACAGCCAAAGGAAAGCTGGTGTATGTATACAGCCAGGATGTTTCCGTGCTAAACGGTACAGTAGGTGAAATGCATGCGAAAAAGATTACCGGCCTGTATGATCTGGCAATGAAAACCGGGGCGCCTGTGGTGGGACTGCTGGACTGTGGCGGAATACGTCTGCAGGAGGCCTCTGACGCGCTGAATGCATTTGGAGGAATTTACAGAAAACAGGCATTCGCATCCGGCGTGATTCCTCAGATTACGGGGATATTTGGCACCTGTGGAGGCGGGATGGCACTGATTCCGGCTCTGGCAGATTTTACATTTATGGAAGCCGATGACGGGAAATTGTTTGTCAATGCCCCCAATACCCTGGATGGCAATCATGTATCCAAATGCGATACAGCAGGTGCCGGATTTCAAAGCAGGGAGACAGGGCTGATTGACGGTGTGGGAACGGTGGAGGAAGTAATCGGGCGGATCCGACAGATGGTTGAGCTTCTCCCCTCCAACAATGAAGACTATCTGCCTTATGAAGAATGTGCGGACGATTTGAACCGCAGCTGTCCGGGATTGGAGGAATGCGCAAAAGATACGTCGTCAGTATTGACAAGAATTGCGGACAGCCGTGTTTTCCTGGAGACAAAGGCTGATTATGGAAAAGACGTGGTAACCGGATTCATCCGTTTAAACGGAAATACTGTGGGCTGTGTGGCCAACAGAAAGGCCGTTTGTGACACGGATGGAACGGTAAAAGAAGATTTCGCAGGGGTGCTCTCTGCCAGAGGCGCCAAAAAAGCGGCAGAAATGGTAAAATTCTGCGACGCTTTTCAGATTCCTATATTGACGCTGACGGATACAGCCGGGTTTAAGGCTTCTAAATGTTCGGAAAAGCATATGGCGAAAGCAGTGGGAAGACTCACTTATGCGTTTGCCAGCGCTACAGTACCCAAGGTAAATGTAATTGTGGGAAAAGCTTACGGAAGCGCTTATGTGGCTATGAACAGCAAGTCTATCGGGGCGGATATGGTTTATGCCTGGCCGTCCGCCGAGATTGGCACCATGGAGGCGTCTATGGCGGCCAAGATCATGTACCCTGACGCAGATGCCGATACCTGGAGAGAAAAAACGGCACAGTACCAGGCCCTGCAGTCTAATGTGGCTTCTGCGGCGGCAAGGGGATATGTGGACACTGTGATTGCGCCGGAGGACACCAGAAAATATGTAATCGGGGCTTTTGAGATGCTTTATACAAAACGGGAGGACCGTCCCGGCAGAAAACATGGCACAGTTTAAGTGAGGTATGGTGATATGAAGCAAATATGGAAAAAAGTCTGCGGCATTGCCTTGCTGGCTGTTGTCCTGCTGGGGTATACAGTCTGTCCGAATGCTGCCGCTGTGAAAGAATCAGATGACGGTATGCAGGCAGGCCTGATCGGCACTGCGGAGAGCCTTACACAGGCAATCGTGGAATTGAGCCAGGATGAGATTGACACTTACAAAGCCTCCGGAGACGCATTCACAGTGAGCGCGATGGAGGCGTGGGAGAGCAGCAGGGATGAGCTGGGAGAATTTAAAGCACTGGGCAAGTCTGTGGCAGAAGAAACCACGGACGGCTATTCTGTCACAATTTCCGTGGAATTCTCTAAGTATAATGCAGAGATGGTTTATCTGTATGATGAGACGGGGGTTCCCACATCGTTTTCGATTAACACACAGTATCCTATGTCCGTGCTTATGAAAAGGGCAGGCATGAACACTTTGATGGGTCTGGGAATTGTGTTTGTTATGCTGCTTTTCTTAACTGTGGTTATTTCTCTTTTCCGGTTTTTGAGCAGGATTGAGGAAAAATCCCAGCCAGAGGCAGTGGTGTTCCAGGAGCCGCCTGTACCGGTGCAGATGACTCCACAGCCTGCTGCAAAGGAAACGGATAACAAAGAGCTGATTGCTGTGATTGCCGCTGCCATTGCCGCGTATGAGGGGACGTCGGCAGATCGTTTTGTAGTCCGTTCCATCAAAAAGGCCAGCCGCGGAAGGAACAGATGGTAAGACAGCAAAGTCATAATATAGAGAGCCAGGAGGAAAGTGAGAATGAAAAATTATACAATTACAGTAAATGGAACGGCATATGATGTGGTAGTTGAGGAGAAGGATGCGGGTGCTGCTCCTGCCGCTGTTTCAGCGCCAAAAGCCCCTGCAGTGCAGACGTCTGCTCAAAGTTCAGGCGGCGCTGTGAAAGTGACAGCATCTGTTCCGGGTAAAGTATTTAAAGTTGAGGTAAAGGCGGGACAGGCTGTGAAAGCCGGAGACACGGTAGTGATTCTGGAGTCCATGAAAATGGAAATTCCGGTGGTCGCGCCTCAGGATGGAACCATCGTAACCGTTGACACAGCAGTGGGAGATTCAGTGGAAAATGGAGACACATTAGCATCCATGAATTAGAACGGGAGGTAGTCAAATGTCTTATGTTACAGAAACTTTGTCTAACCTGCTCCATCAAACTGCGTTTTGGAATCTGACATGGGGAAATTACCTGATGATTCTGGTGGCACTGGTGCTGTTGTATCTTGCTATTAAGCATGGGTTTGAGCCCCTGCTTTTAGTACCCATTGCTTTCGGCATGCTTCTAGTGAATGTCTATCCGGATATCATGTTGAGAATTGAAAACTCATCCAATGGAATCGGCGGATTGCTTCACTATTTCTATCTGCTGGACGAATGGAGCATTCTGCCCTCGCTGATTTTTATGGGTGTGGGGGCTATGACAGATTTCGGACCGCTGATTGCCAACCCCAAGAGCTTTCTGCTGGGGGCGGCGGCGCAGGTGGGTATTTATATTGCCTATTTCCTGGCAATTTTTATGGGATTCAGCGATAAGGCAGCTGCAGCCATTTCCATCATCGGCGGCGCGGACGGCCCCACGTCCATTTTCCTGTCAGGAAAGCTGGGCCAGGGGGCTTTGATGGGGCCTATTGCGGTGGCGGCCTATACGTATATGGCGCTGGTGCCCATTATACAGCCGCCTATTATGCGGCTTCTCACAACGGAGGAAGAGAGGAAAATCAAGATGGAGCAGC
>CAJURF010000102.1:2346-8179 GCA_910588825.1 uncultured Lachnospiraceae bacterium | reverse complement strand
GCAGAGATTCTTCTGCAGATTCTGGGAATCGGGAATGAGCTGGCCGCGCTTGATAAACAGGAAACAGAACTGTGCAATGAGCGCCTGGCCATCGGCCGCATCGCTGACCAGAAAGCCAAATACGCGAAAGAACAGCCGTACTATGAGGATGCGCCGGAAGAACTGATGTCAGTATCAGAGCTGATAAAACAGCAGCAGGAAATCCTGGCCAGGAACGGGGAGAACCAGAAAAAGCGGGACCATCTGGCACAGCTGCAGAACAGGCGCGATGCATTGGAAGATGCTGTGGCAAAGCTGGCAGAAGAACTGGCCGTAAAGCGCCAGGAGCTGGACAGTGTGCTTGCGGATGTGGACACAGCCAGAAAGTCAGTCAAAGATTTACAGGACGAATCAACGGAAGAATTAGAAAAGAATATAGAAGATATTGAAGAAATCAACCGCAGGGTACGGGCGAACCTGGACAAAGAAAAGGCGGAGGAAGAAGCGAAAGAATATAAAGACCAGTACCAGGCCCTGGACCAGAAGATTGAGACCGTCAGGAAAAGCAGGACAAGTCTGCTGAAAGATGCGGACCTTCCCCTGGAAGGGTTGTCTGTGGAGGAGGGAAAGCTGGCTTATAAAGGCCAGAAGTGGGACAACATGGCCGGATCAGAACAGCTGATTGTGGCCACAGCCATTGTGCGGAAACTGAATCCCCAGTGCGGCTTTGTCCTGCTGGACAAGCTGGAACAGATGGACCTCAACACCCTGGACGAATTCAGCAGATGGCTGGAAGCGGAAGGGCTTCAGGCCATTGCCACCCGTGTCAGCACAGGAGAAGAATGCAGCATCATTATAGAAGACGGGTATGTGGCCGGACAGGAAGACGGCCAGCCGGAACCAGAGCCGGAGCCTAAAAAAGAGACGTTTGTGCCTAAAAAATGGGAAGAAGGTGGATTTTGATGAAGATTATCAGGGGAAAACAGCCGGGGGCCAAGAAAGTAGTCGTGTATGGCCCTGAGGGAATCGGCAAGTCAACGTTTGCCAGTATGTTCCCAGACCCCGTATTTATTGATACAGAAGGCAGCACCAAAGATATGGACGTGGCCAGAACAGAGACCCCCACATCCTGGACCATGCTGATGCAACAGATTCAATACATTAAGACATACCCAGATACCTGCCGCACGCTGGTGGTAGATACCCTGGACTGGGCAGAGCAGATGTGTGTGGAGCATGTCTGTGCCCAGTACGGCAAAAAGGGGATTGAAGATTTTGGATATGGAAACGGCTACACATACACAAGAGAAGAATTCGGGAGGTTTTTAAACCGGCTGTCCGAGGTGATTGACGCGGGGGTGCATGTGGTATTGACTGCCCATGCGCAGATAAAAAAGTTTGACCAGCCGGACGAAATGGGCTCCTATGACCGGTGGGAATTAAAACTGGGCAAGAAAACCACATCCCAGACCTCCCCGCTGGTGAAAGAATGGGCAGATATGCTGCTGTTTGCAAACTACAAAACACATTCCGTGGCCGTGGATGATAAAGGGCAGAAACGGAAGGCCCAGGGCGGGCGCAGGGTGATGTACACGTCCCACCACCCATGCTGGGACGCGAAAAACCGTTACGGCCTGCCGGAAGAAATGGATTTTGATTATGCCGGGATTGCCCATATTATTGAAGCTGGGGCGGAGCAGAAACAGGCCCAGACGGAGCGGACCAGCGCAAAGCCGGAGCAAAGCCAGCCGGAACCGGAACGAAAACAGCCAGAGCCGGAGCAGAAACAAACTGAAACGGAGCAGAAAACACCTGCAGAAAAGCAGGCTTCTGAAGACAATAAGAACAGTGCCCTGTACATAGATGAAAGGGTGCCCAAAAAACTGCGTGACCTAATGATAGCCAATACGGTGTTCGAGGAAGAAATACAGGCGATATGTGAATCGAAAGGTTTTGTCACAACAGGGTCGCGCATATGGGAATACGATAAACAGAATCCAGGGATTGTGGACGGCCTGCTGGTAGCAGACTGGGACAATCTGTATAAAAGAATCAAAGAGATGCGTGAAAAACAGGAACTTCCATTTAATTAGGCAAAGGAGAGAAAGATGGCAGATTATACAGAAATGGACTGGGATACCCCGATAAAAAACGAATCCGGATTTATACTGCTTCCAGAAGGCGATTATGACTTTGTAATTGACCACCTTGACAGGGCAAGATTCAAAGGAAGTGAAAAAATTAAGCCCTGCAATATGGCGGATGTTTATTTTAACATTACTGCTCCAGACGGTAAGGAAACGCAGATCAAAGAAAGTTACATTCTTGACCGCAGGCTGATGTGGAAAATGGCTGAATTATTCAAGGGCGTGGGCCTTATGCGGGAAGATGAAGAGGAAATACCAGCCAAATGGAACCAGCTGCCCGGGCTTGCAGGGCGTGCCCACGTAATCCAGGTTCCCGGCTCAAAGGACCCGTCAAAAATGTTTAACCAGATTAAAGAGCTGTATCCGAAAAAGCTCAACAGTTTCACAGCAGGAGCATTTTCATGATGGAATTAAGACCCTACCAGGAAGAAGCAAAACAGGCGGTTTTCCACGAATGGGAAACCGGCAGGAGGAAAACCCTGCTGGTGCTTCCCACAGGCTGTGGAAAAACGGTTGTATTTGCAAAAATCGCAGAAGAATGTGTGAAAAACGGGGACAGGGTACTGGTGCTGGCACACCGGGGGGAGCTGCTTTCCCAGGCGGCTGATAAGATCGCCAAAGTAGCCCATCTGGGGTGCGCCCTGGAAAAGGCCGGGGAGTCCTGCCAGGGAAGCTGGTTCCGCATCGTGGCCGGGTCCGTGCAGACCCTGATGAGGGACAAAAGGCTGGCCCAGTTCCCGGGAGATTATTTCGGGACCATCATCGTGGACGAGGCGCACCACTGCATCTCAAACAGTTACCAGAAGGTACTGCAGCATTTTGACGAAGCAAAAGTATTAGGCGTGACAGCCACCCCGGACCGGGGCGATATGCGGGATATGGGGGAATACTTTGAATCCCTGGCCTACGAATATACCCTGCCGAAAGCAATCAAAAGCGGGTACCTGTGCCCGATCAAAGCGGTCACAATCCCATTAAAGGTGGATTTAGCCGGGGTGAGCATCCAGTCGGGGGATTTTAAGACAAGCGACCTGGGGAGCGCCCTGGACCCCTATCTGGAGGACATTGCCAGGGAAATGAAAGAGTACTGCCAGTACAGGAAGACTGTGGTATTCCTGCCTCTGGTGAAAACCAGCCAGAAATTCCGGGATATTTTAAACCAGGAGGGGTTCCGGGCGGCAGAGGTAAACGGAAACAGCCAGGACAGGGTCCAGATCCTGCGGGATTTTGAGGAAGGAAGATACAATGTTCTGTGCAACTCCATGCTGCTGACAGAAGGCTGGGACTGCCCGTCCGTGGACTGTGTGGCCGTCCTGCGTCCCACCAAAGTGCGCAGCCTTTACTGCCAGATGGTGGGCCGGGGGACACGCCTGTCGCCAGGAAAAGACCATCTGCTGTTGCTGGATTTCCTGTGGCATACAGACCGCCATGAGCTGTGCCATCCGGCCAGCTTAATCTGCCAGGACAAGGAAACAGCAGACCAGATGACCCTGAACCTGGAAAATGCAGCCATGCCCATAGATATTGAAGAAGCAGAGCAGAAAGCGTCTGAGGACGTAGTGGCCCAGAGGGAAGAAGCTCTGGCAAAACAGCTGGCTGAAATGCGGACCCGGAAAAAGAAACTGGTGGACCCCCTGCAGTTTGAAATGAGCATCCAGGCAGAGGATTTGTCTGGATATGTGCCGTCTTTCGGCTGGGAAATGAGGCCGCCTACAGACAGGCAGGTAAAAGCACTGGAAAAGCTGGGGATAGACGCAGGAGGCATTGAATGCGCGGGAAAGGCAGACAGACTGCTGGGCAGGCTGGCAAAGCGCCGGGAAGAAGGGCTGGCCACGCCGAAACAGATACGCCAGCTTGAGGGACGCGGTTTCCAGTGTGTGGGCACCTGGAAACTTGAGGATGCGAAAAAGCTGATTGACCGGATTGCCGCCAATGGCTGGCGGACGCCCAAGGACATCAATCCTCATGAGTATGTGCCGGGCAGATAGAAAGGGTAACATATGGAACAGCGCAGGAATCTGCTGGAATTATTAGATTATATTGATCCGGCCGGGCTGGACTATCAGGAATGGCTGAACGTGGGGATGGCGCTGAACCATGAGGGATTTTCCGCAGAAGACTGGGACACATGGAGCAGGCGTGACCCCGGCCGGCACCATGCAGGGGAATGCGCCCGTAAATGGCGCAGTTTCCGGGGCAGTGCCAGCCCTGTCACCGGCGGCACTATTGTGCAGATGGCCATGGACAGGGGCTGGAATCCGGCCAGGGAATACCAGGAGATGGACTGGGACACACCGATTTCAGCATCCAGGAACGGCAATATGGGAACAGGCAGAAACTGGGGGCCGGCTGAACAGCTGATAAAATATCTGGAAACACTTTTCAAGCCGGACGAATTTGTGGGTTATACCACAGGAAGCTGGAAACAGACAGACGGCAAAGGAACACAGTGGCTGCCAAAAAAGGGGTGCTGCGACAGGACGGCAGAACAGCTGATTGAGGGACTGAAAAAATACGGAGATGACATAGGCGCTGTTGTAGGCGACTATCCTCCAGAAGCCGGGGCATGGATTCGTTTCAATCCGCTGGCCGAGGGAGGGTGTACTGACAAAGACGTGGCCGCTTACCGCTATGCACTGGTGGAATCTGACAAGATATCCATAGATGACCAGGCCGCCCTTATTAAGAGCCTCTCCCTGCCTGTGGCCTGCCTGGTGCATTCTGGGAAAAAGAGCATCCACGCAATCGTTAAAGTGGACGCCTCAAACTATGAAGAATATCAGGAACGTGTAAAATACCTTTATAGATTTTGTACAGAAAACGGTCTGGAAGTAGACAGGCAGAACAAAAATCCTTCCAGGCTGTCCAGAATGCCTGGGGTTATGCGGGCAGGAAAAGAACAGCGCCTGATTGCGGTAAACATTGGCAAGAGAAGCTGGGATGAATGGGTATCGTGGATAGAAAATGAATACGATGGACTGCCAGAGCCGGAAAACCTGGCCGATGCCTGGGACAACATGCCGGAGCTGGCCCCGTGTTTGATAGAGAACGTGCTGAGAAAAGGCCACAAAATGCTGATTGCAGGGCCTTCCAAAGCAGGAAAATCATATCTGCTGGCCGAACTGTGTATTGCTATCGCGGAAGGCGGAAAATGGCTGGGCTGGGAATGCGCCAAGGGCCGTGTACTGTACGTTAATCTGGAGCTTGACCGGGCCAGCTGTCTCCACCGGTTTAGAGATGTGTACCAGGCGCTGAAGTGGAAACCGGAAAACATAACCAATATTGATATTTGGAATCTGAGGGGGAAGTCAGTGCCCATGGATAAACTGGCTCCCAAACTGATCCGGCGTGCGGCAAAAAAAGATTATACTGCAGTAGTGATTGACCCCATTTACAAAATCATCACCGGGGATGAAAACAGCGCAGACCAGATGGCCAGATTCTGCAATCAGTTTGACCTGGTGTGCACAGAATTGGGATGTGCAGTGATTTACTGCCACCATCACAGCAAGGGCGCCCAGGGCGGCAAGAAATCCATGGACAGGGCTTCTGGCTCCGGCGTGTTCGCCCGTGATCCGGATGCACTGTTAGACCTGATTGAGCTGGAAACCACAGACGCGCTGATTAACCAGGAAATTAACAAAGCTCTCTGCAGGGCCTGCCTGGAGTGGATCAGAATCAGGGCTCCCAGCCTGGAAGACGGGCTG
>CAJURF010000102.1:0-2246 GCA_910588825.1 uncultured Lachnospiraceae bacterium | reverse complement strand
AGCGGGTAAGCGTCAGGCTGCTGTGTGGAAATAGAAAATTCAGAAAACAAGGTATCAAAACAGCTGTCAAGTGTCAAAAGTATAAATTGACAGCAGTGTTAAGTGTTAAAAACAGTAATTAACGGCTTTTTGCTCATAGCAATCAGAAAATTATGAAAATAATTCGAACTTTGACAATGTATACAGAACATACAAGGCAAAATAAATACCTATGGGGGTATCAAAAAACAGGTGTCAAGTGTCAAAAATAGTGTTTTGACAGTTGACAGTGAGGTGTCAAAAAAGGGGTGTCAAAAACCTCTCCAAAGGAGAGAGGTTTTTGACAATACCCCCCTCTTTTGACGCCACACCTCGAAGCGCGGGCTGATAGCGTGATTTGATGCCTGATGGGAAGATGAGGTGACGTGATGGCAAAATCGAAGGACAAAAGGCTGTCGGTGGCAGAACATATGCCGCCGCTGAGGAGAAAACAGCCAGAAACTGAATACGACACAGAAAAAGACGAAGTGCTCAAGTGGGTATCAAGCCAGCCAGGGCTCGTAGGATTCCTGGTCAGCAAATTAAAGGACTGGGGTTACATACACTATGACCCGGAAACGCATACCTGGAAAGGGGTGGGCTATGAATCCGATTGAGTTTTTCATGCCGATGATACCGCCCACCTGCACCCATCAGGAAAAGCAGGTGCGTGGGGTAAACGGGAAACCAGTGTTTTATGATCCGCCAGCTGTCAAAGCGGCACGGCAGAAGCTGACAGCACATCTGGCACAGCACAGGCCGGACAAGCCGGTTGATACAGCGTGCAGGCTGCTGGCTAAGTGGTACTGGCCCACAGATAAACACCACAGCCGGGGGTACCGGACCACAAAACCAGATACAGACAATCTTCAGAAGCTGCTGAAAGACTGTATGACAGCCGCCGGATTCTGGAAAGACGATGCGCTTGTGGTGGAGGAGATGGCTGGAAAGTACTGGGATAATCTGCCTGGAATTTATATTCGGATTGAGGAGCTGCCGTGACATATCAGGAGAAGATGCTGCTGTGGAAACAATACCCACAAGTCTGGGAGATGTTCGTGGAATTCAATGACATTACCCAGGAAGATGGAGACGCCTGGAAACGGCTGGTGGACAGGGCGGATCAGATTAACGATGCCTATCGCCTTCCAGTGGTGAAACAGCTGTTGATAGAGACGGTTGGCCAGCTGGAGAAGATATCGAGAAAAAGAGGTGGATATAAGTGAGCATTGACGTAGCCTTAATGATTCAAAAACAGGGCACGGCTATTGGAAACAGGGGGAAAAAGCGGCTTCCAGTGAAGGAAGTCTGCTGTTCAGAATGCGGCGGAAAAATCCTGTCAGATAATACTGTGGGTATAGAGTACGTCGAAACAAAACGGGGCACAAAGTTGTTTTTCCACAGCAGGTGCCTGGAAAGGATGAGAAATGACTAACGGAGATTGGATCAGAAGTTTGACAGACGAGGAACTGGAGAAGCATATCATACACCCGTGCCATAATTTTAAATGCGGGGAATGCCCAATGAAAAGACGGGCGTGGAAAATGCGTAGCAGAAGCGGGCCAAGCGATAGCAATGGAATGGCTGGAAAGTGAGTATGAAAGATGATTAATCAAAAATTGATGAAAGAGATTAGGGCAGACAGGAAGAAGCGAAGACGGGAAGCCTTTGAGCGGATCAGGCAGGGGGAACCACTGAAAGCCCCATTGTGGAAGGAAGACCGGATAGAAGGGTACGCCTTCTGTTGTCCGGACTGCAAGCGGGCTATATGGGACAGCGGAACATGTAAGTGCGGCACACAGATATGTTTTGATCTGCCGCATGTCTATTATACTGGCAGGATTAAGTGGGAGTAAGGAGGAAAAAGGATGAAAGATATGCGTAAAACGATTAAGGAGCTTGGCGCGCTGGAGAAAATCTGTCGGAATAACGCCATCGAGCAGAGAGAAAGAGGGTACCCCTGGGGCAGTTTTTGTGAAACGATAAAAGCGGCAATAGCAGCCTTGGAAGAAACCGGGAGGCATGGATCGGACAAATGGACTCCTATTGAGAGCGGCCTGCCAGGCGAGAATATCGACGTGCAGGTGACAGTGCAGGATGTGGAGTACGACGGGAATGTATACCAATCTATTGACTGTATTATAGATAATGGGGACGGGCCATTTTGGGCAGAGCATCATGGGGCATGGGACCGGGTGCTGGCCTGGGCCCCGATGCTGCCGGTGTAT
>CAJURF010000101.1 GCA_910588825.1 uncultured Lachnospiraceae bacterium | reverse complement strand
TACATATATTTCCAATATTAGCAACTATAGGCAATAAACAATCACTTTATATATACAATGCTGATATCATGCATCTTGACAATTTCGGGCTGCTTTATTTCTGCGGAGCAACCAATATACACCTGCCAGACCTGCCTGCAAATACAATCATTCCCCCGGGATGCTCACCGGTATTACATCTGGGCCCACAGGAAAGCACTATCACAGGCCTCCTTTCAAGTATGCATGATATTGCTTTCCTGGATTCTAAAAACGCCGGTGAATCCTGCCAGCTTCTTTTCCGCGTTTTTTTTAATCAGCTGCTCAATCTGATCAGCGGACTAAAAGAGTTTTCTGATAATTATGCCATCTCAGACAGCCAAAAAAAACGCGGACGAGAGATTCAGCGCTATGTAGATGAGCATATCACGGACAAATTGTCCCTCTCTGAAATCGCAGAGCATTTTCAGCTGAGTACTTTTTATGTCTCACGGATTTTCAAGTCTGCTGCCGGCTGCACTCTGAACGAATACCAGACCAGACAGCGGATCGGCCACGCGCAAAATCTGCTTCTCACTACTTCACTTCCCTTATCCGAAGTAGCTGTAAAGTCAGGTTATGGAAATCAAGGTTATTTTTCAAAACAATTTACTAAGCTTGTGGGCATCACTCCGCTGCACTACCGAAAACAATTCCGTGGGAAAACTGTTGAAAGATAATGTAATTGTTTACCTAAATGATAAAATTCCACTTTACTTTTTGTTTTCTGACTAAAAGTAAAATTCCCAAAATAATGCTTTATCATTCCATTAAAATCTTAATTTCCCATATGAATATAAATTTTTCTATTAATTTTTTAATTATTCTACCAGATTCGGTATATTAAGGAAAAAAAACATTGTAGTATTAAAAGGATTAGCGTATAATAGACTCAATAAAGGATCGAATCTCATCATGTAGATTTTCAGGTTCTAAAAATAAATAGAGAGGGAAGGAGTAAAAGATGGACGTTTTTACATTAGCAACCAACAGAAAATCAAACCGTGAATTTGCCAAGAGGGAGGTAAGCGCAGATAAGCTCCAGGAGTTGAAAGAATACTTTGCATCGTGTCCCCGTCTGGTGCCAGACATTCAGGTGGAAATGCTCATTTTAGGTGATGATGCCTCAGAAAAATTAAATGCTTGTGTGGGGTATCACAGATTCCTGATCAAAGCTTTTCATTATATTGTACTTCTTTCCGATGTGGACGAGCATTATATGGAAAATGCGGGATATATCGGTGAGGAGCTGGTGTTGAAGCTTACAGAAATGGGAATCGAAACCTGCTGGGAAACGATTGCAGATGAACCGCTTTTGAAAAAAAGATTGAATCTGCCCGGTGACAAATCAGTGGCTGCCGTGATTGCCTTCGGATATGAAGATGCAGGGTTGTTTGCAAGACTGGGAATCAAAAGCCCGGCGGAAATTTTCCTAAAGAAAAAACCCGGCACACCCGCACCTAAGCTGACAATTCCGCAGATGTTTTATGACGATGAGTGGGGAAAAGCCGAAACAATTTCCGCCATGGACCCAGATGATGATTTATATAAAGCATGTGCAGCGGTATGTTATGCACCTTCTTTCCTGAATCTGCAGCCTTGCAGGCTAATTCATGATGGAAATAAAATTGTGCTGGCGGCCGTCATGGATGAAATGACAAATGCTGCAGACGCTAAATTAAATTTGGGAATCATAATGATGCATTTTGAGGGCGTGGTTTCCAGACAGAGCAGCGGTTTCCAGGGATGGCAGCTGGAAGCTCTGGATAAAGACTATAAGCTTCCGGAAAACGCTTATTTAGCCGGCTATTATCAGTTGTAAATAAAAATTCCTTAACTCAAACAGACATGTCTGTGCTTACGCAGATATGTCTGTTTGCGGTTTCAAGTTTGAAAGGAAAGTACAGACATGTATATAGCGGATTTACACATTCATTCCCATCACTCCATGGCCACCAGCAAAGACTGTACCCCGGAACATTTGGATTTATGGGCCCGAAAAAAAGGAATCCATATAATTGGAAGCGGAGACTTCACCCATCCGGCATGGCGCAGAGAGCTCAGCGAGAAGCTGGCCCCCGCTGAAGATGGACTCTATGTATTGAAAAAAGAATACCGAATAGCGGATTCTTCCGCTGCAGATACCATTCAGCCACGTTTTATCATTACCGGGGAGATCAGTTCCATTTATAAAAAACATGGCAGAGTACGGAAAGTCCACAGCCTCATTCTGCTCCCCGGCCTGGATGCTGCTAAGATGATTTCCAGCAAACTGGAGACTGTGGGAAATATCCACTCAGATGGCAGGCCTATCCTGGGCCTGGACTGCCACGACCTGCTGGAGATTGTCCTGGAATTATGTCCTGAGGCAGTCTATGTCCCCGCCCATATCTGGACTCCCCACTTCTCTCTGTTCGGCGCTTTCTCTGGATTTGATTCTGTGGAAGAATGCTATGGAGATCTGTCCTGCCATATTCATGCTATGGAGACCGGGCTTTCCTCAGACCCTCCTATGAACTGGAGAATCTCTGCTCTGGATTCTTACCAGCTGATTTCCAATTCAGATGCCCATTCCCCGGCGAAACTTGGCCGGGAAGCCAGCCTTTTCGATATCCCCCTGTCTTACGAAGGATTGAAAAATGCCATCCAGACAGGGAAAGGATTGGAAGGCACCATTGAATTTTTCCCGGAGGAGGGGAAATACCATTATGACGGACACCGAAAATGCGGCATCTGTCTTTCCCCTGGGGAAACCCAAAAATATAACGGAATCTGTCCGGTCTGCGGGAAAAAGCTGACCATAGGGGTCTCCCACCGTGTAGAACAGATGGCTGACCGGCCGGAAGGCTATCTGCGGGAGCATGGGAATCTATATGAGAGTCTGGTTCCTCTGCCGGAAATCATCGGTGCATCTGTGGGACATTCTGCCGCCAGTGCCAAAGTACTCCGGGAATATGAAACCATGCTTCGGAAACTCGGGCCGGAATTTTCCATATTGAGAGAAATTCCCCTGGAGGAAATCCGAAGCGTCTCCGGTAACCTGATCTCAGAAGGAATCCAGCGGTTAAGAAAAGGGCAGGTCACAAGACTTCCCGGCTTTGACGGAGAATATGGTATCATACAGCTGTTTTCCCCCAGGGAGCTGGACCAGCTGGACGGACAGTTAAGCCTTTTTGAAAACCTGCTGGCCATGCCGGCTGAACAGCCTGACTCTTTAACATCGCTGTCAAAAACACTGCCCGGGAAGGATGATGCTCATCTTCAGACAGCAGACACAGCTGCATCCCCTGAAACAGACACCCCGCCAAAAGTCATAGTAAATGAACACCAGCGCCGGGCAATCGAATCCATTGACCGTGTCACAATGGTGACTGCAGGTCCGGGAACCGGAAAGACCAGCACACTGATCTCCCATATCCTGTATCTTTTGAAGATAAGAAGAATAAAGCCCTCTTATATTACAGCCGTTACTTTTACAAATCAGGCTGCCAGAGAGCTGCAGGAACGTATTAAAAAAGAAATGGGAAAAGGAACCTGGGCCAGAAAGCTGCAGGTTGGGACTTTTCACTCTATTGCGTGGAAACTCCTGAAAAACAGCAAAATAGAATTTACACTCGCCGGAGATATGGAGACAAGGGAGCTGGCAGATAAACTCATAAAAGAGTATTCTCTGGATATGTCAGTCTCCCGGTTCTTAACTGAGATTTCTAATTATAAGACAAACATGGGCCTGGACGCCTGCTGCCCCAGGACAGATACGGCTGTTTCCCGGAATCCTTTGCTTTCAGCCTCTGTACCATCACCCGATTCTGCGTTTACAGACGCTTTCCATGCATATCAGGAATGTCTGAAAGAATGGAATGCCCTGGATTTTGACGATCTGCTGCTGGAGGCTCTGCATATGGCCCAGGATACGGCAGACAATGGAAAAAAAGGCGCCGATGCCGGACCGTTTTCTTACCTGATGGTAGATGAATTTCAGGATATCAACCTGCTTCAATACCAGCTTATGCACGCCTGGAACAAAAACGGGAAAGAATTATTTGTGATCGGAGACTCTGACCAGGCCATCTACGGATTCCGCGGTGCTGACGCCGAATGCTTCCAGAAATTGAAAGCTGAATTTCCAAATGCCTGCCAGATTACACTGGAAGAGAATTACCGCTCTACACCCCAGATACTTTCTCTGGCCTCCGAGATAATCTCCCAAAACCCGGGAGGCCGCAGACAGCTGAACCCCAACAGACCCCAGGGAAGTCCTGTTAGATTTGTCCAGACTGCCAGCGAAAAAGCTGAGGCTATATTTGCAGCCAAAGAAATCAACCGTCTTGCTGGCGGCATCGGGATGCTCGAGGCACAGGAATTATTTCCGGAAACAGAAGGAACGGCATGGAGCTTCGATGACATTGCAATTTTGTATCGGACGCACAGACAGGCGGATTTATTAGAAACCTGCCTCAAAAGAGAGGGCATCCCCTATGTGGTGGCGGGAAGGGAACATTTCCTTCAGGAATCGGCTGTACGGGGAACCGTAAACTTTTTTAAAAGCCTGCTGTATCCAGAAAACCACCTGGCCCGTGAGACAGCCCAAAAACTTTTATGTAATCTGGATACCAACAGGATGACTGAAAAATATCAGCCTCATCTAAACCGGAAAAAGCCCGAAAAAATCCTGAAAGAGTGGATGGCAGACATGGATCTGGCCAACGACCCTGCCATGGACAAGCTGTACCAGACAGCCATTTTCCACAAAACAATGCCGGAGTTTATAGCGGAGCTGGAACTGGGCGTGGAGAGCGACCTGAAACGCTGCAAAAACAAACATTACAAGTCAGGGGCAGTCACCCTGATGACTCTCCACGGCTCAAAGGGCCTGGAATTTCCGGTGGTAATCCTTTATGGGGTGAAGAAAGGGCTGATTCCTTTTGATATGAAACATGCTTCTTCTGACCCGGAAGAAGAGCGCCGGCTGTTTTATGTGGGGATTACCAGAGCCAGAGAGTCCTTGCTTCTTACTGCTTCCAGGGAAGAATCCCCCTTTTTAGCAAACATGCCGGCCGATCTTCTCCTCCGGGAAAAGGCCCGTCAGGGAAAGGGTGTGGGAAGCGGGACGCAGATGAACTTGTTTGAATTTATGAAAGGGTGAGAAAAAACAAAAAACTCCAGTGACAACTGCCCTTATGCGGGGCATACACAGTCTGTGTGGTTTGCCAGGTCTGACAATGTACCGCCTGTAATCCGATACACTGTCCAATCTGACATAGGCTCTGCCCCCAATGACAAGTAAAAATCAATGCTGGGTCTATTCCAGTTGAGACAGCTCCACTCTAAACGGCCGAATCCCCGCTCAACTGCAATAGACGCCAGCTTTTTGAGAATTGCCTTTCTGCATACCTAAAAGTAATCTCTTTATTCAATACTAAATCCCTCCCTGAAAACATCTAAGTGTGTGCTTTACTTTAATGGTATCACTTTTTCTCTGCATCCATGCGCTTCACAGGTAACATCCTGCATTGTGTATGGATTTGAGTGCGAATAATTCATTCCAGAAACATCTAATAAATGAAACGCTCCTTCCGGATCTCTGTAGCCCATAGACACATGGTTCGGATTAATTGGTGTGGAACTCTCAGGCCCAGCTGCAATCCATACACCTTCTCCATTTTCCGGTTTCTTGTCAAACACTTCAATTCCCAGCTCATCCCTTGCCATTTCCATCAATAAGCGCGCAGCTGTGCAATCGCAATAACTGCCTTGTAATATCATGATCTTATCTAGTATATGATCACCTGACAGCAAAAATTTATCGTCTACAGACCAATCTCTCCAGAATGTTGGATTATACTCTTTCACAGTAGTATCACTGCCCGGATAATGGTTTGTGTCATTTATGTAGTCTGCCATAGCAAGTAACTTATCCAGATTTGCCATTCCTGGTTCCCAGAGTGCATTCTCCACTTTATCAAGAACTGCACGGTATAGATCCTGATCCTGCTCAGAATATGTCTCTTTGTTGGTATAAGCATCTTTTATATTTATACCAGTACTTGTCACGTAAGCATAGTCTAATACTACTTCTCCCTGTTTTGCCACTATTTTTAGAGCTCTTGTACTCATTCCGGCATTTACAGTCAGTTTTTTTCCGCTTACTGCTTCTACTCCTTCATTTCCCGGTCCTGCATCGGTAAAAGGTTCCTGAAATGTAATAGGACCCCAGTTGGTCTGTCCTTTCTTTTCGTTCCATTCTCTTAAATCGGATGCCATCGAATCTATCTTCAAATCAGGGGCCTCATATTCAATTCCCATATCAGAAAACATATTAGCAATGACTGGGGGTGTTACATCTTCTACTTCAAAAACCACATTATTATTAATCCAATATTCACTGCCATCACAGAAAAACTCAATCGTGTATTGATTCGTTCCATCCTCATCACGGCTAGGGCATGCTTCCCATTTAAACGTGTCTTTCGTTGTCCATCTATGCACCTTAAAACCAGATACCGAGGCGCTCGTCTTCAGCTCATTTACCGTTACCCGGCAGGAAACCAGAACATCTTCTGTGTGAAGCATACAGAACGCTGTAATAGTAGCAGTTCCTGCTCCGACTGCCTTTACCGTCACTGTTTTCATTGTTTGGAGATCTGTAAAGTCCTCACGAATACTCAAGACAGATGTATTATCACAATCCCAAGATACCAGGCTGTCATCTGAATATACTGACGGAATAGAAACTTTAAGCGTAGTCGTATCTCCCTCGGTCATGGTTAATGAGGTCTTATTCAAAGAAACTTTTTCATTATTGCCGCCTGTATTATTATTTCCACTGCCGTCATTTGTATTGTTATTTCCGCTGCCGTCATTTGTATTGTTATTTCCGCTGCCGCTGGAGCTTCCAGTTACTTTGACATCATATACTGCCTTCTTTCCGTTTTTAAATCTTACCGTAATCTTTGCTGTTCCAGCATTTTTTGCTGTAACTTTAAATTTTTTGGAAGAGTTTTTTTTCACAAGGGCAATTTTCGTCTTATCGGATTTCACGGATTTAATTGTATATTTTGCAGTTATCGTCTTACTCGTTCCTTTTCTCAGTGAGTATTTCCCCACACTGTAATTATATTTTGCTGTCTTTCCATTTTTAAACTTTACTGTTACAGCAGCGGAACCATATCTGTACTGTGATGTCACTTTAAATTTTTTGGATGATATCTTCTCTACTGAAAGTATCGAACGCTTACTTGACTTCACAGACTTAATTATATCCTTTGTTTTTACCGTCTTTGATGTGGCAAGGGTTATGCTTTTATTTACTGCCGCAGTTTTTGCCGCAGCCTGAACAGTCACAGGAACAGCTGTCCCCACAGTGGACAGTGTCACAATAAAAGCCAGCATAGTCACTAATACATTACGTATCTTCTCTCTCATATCGCTCCTCCTGATACAACACTTTTTAAGATTATAGTAAATATAACATAATTTTCGGTTCCATTCAATTATTATTGTAACCAGCGCCTTAAGACCGAGACGGAAATACCACACCAAAGACGGGCAGAGCATGGGTTACATTCTGTTGCGGTAAAGAAATACAATCACCATGCCAATAAAGATATTTTTTGTTAAAATTTAACATCAATTTTACAATGATACGATATTGGATTTGATTTTTATCCTATATAATATAGCTGTCACTTGAAGAAATAATAAAATGAGATTTAAGGGTATTAAACTTGGCACTGCCTAAAAAGAAAAGGAGATTCAGAAAATGAAAACATCAAAAAAACACTTGGCATTTACCCTTGTAAGCATTGTAATGCTGTCTGCATTAGCGGGGTGCGGCAATGGGAATAAGGGCGATTCTGCCAAATTTGACACGTCAAGAGAGATCAATATGCTTACCCGTGAAGATGGTTCGGGGACACGCGGTGCGTTCATAGAACTGTTTGAAATCCAGCAGAAAAATGAAGCAGGAGAAAAAATTGACTATACCTCTGACACCGCCGCCGTCACAAATTCTACGTCTGTTATGATGACGACTGTTGCCGGGGATTTATACTCTATTGGATACATTTCTCTAGAGCGTGTTTGAAAATTGCTTTATGTCAACCGGGCGTTACGATTGAGATACAGCAAAGTGATTCTTCCACTGGTATTTCTGACACAATAGACGGAACTTGCGATATAGGCATGGCTTCCCGTGATCTGAAAGATTCCGAAATTGAAAAACGATATGGTAAAGGAGAATGATAAAATACCCTTTGCCGGAAAGATT
>CAJURF010000100.1 GCA_910588825.1 uncultured Lachnospiraceae bacterium | reverse complement strand
AAAGAATAAGTCTATAGCCTGTTTTGATTGGCTATACACTTATTATACGAGGAGGAATACCATGGCATTTATCACAGCAGAAGCAATGGAAGAATTAATCAACAAGAGCCTGGAAAAAGCCGGCATTGATCTGGAGAACGACCATGAAGCAACAGTAAAGCGCCACAAGGAGATTATGGAGCTGATCGACAAGACGGCCCAGGAGATGCAGGAGGCCAGGGAGAAGTCAGAACGCCAGATGATGGACGTAGAGGACGTGGCTGAGGCCCTTAGTGTGTCTAAGTCAACGGCCTACGCAGTTATCAGGCGGCTGAATGAGGAACTGGAGAAAGCCGGGTACATAACCGTAAGGGGTAAGGTAAGCCGTGCTTACTTCGAGAAAAGGACTTATGGGGTGTCAGCCAGCGCTGGCTGATGGGGCAGTAACCACTAAAATATATTCATGTAAAAAGGAGAGAAAAGATGAAAGAAAAATATTATGAAGTGACCATACCAGTATCTGAATACATAAACGATGCTATAAATCCAAGGGTGTCTTTTGACACTTATGAAAAAGCTAGTTCGTTTGCAGAGCCGCTTGTAGAACAAGGCTATGATGTGGTGATTTCTATAGAGTTTTATGAAGATGATTGCGTGGATGGGGAAAACATTGAACATGAAGAATAGTCAGCAGGAGCAGGATAAAGAAGAAAATAAATCGTCTGGTAAATATTTTTGGCTGAAACTACACAAGGATTATTTCAGCCGTTTAGCCCAAAAGAAAATGAAACGCCAAGAACATGGAAAGGAAATGCAGATTGTATATCTTCGCATGATGCTACTTAGTATAGATAAGGATGGATATATATATTATCAAGGCGTTTACGATAGCCTGGAGGAAGAATTATCAGAAGAATTTGACGAACCAGTGGAGGTTATAAAAGAAACTCTGGATTATCTGAAAAAAAATAATATGATTTCCATAGATGAAAATTTAGATTGTTTTGTCCCAGAAACATTAGAAATAACAGGTAGTGAAACAAAAGCTGCGGAAAGAATGCGGAGGATGAGAGAGAAGAAAAAGAACGAAAGCGTAACATTGTTACACGATGTTACAGAGGGTGACGCACCTGTTACTGCTAGTTACACAGAGACAGAGAAGAACAGAACAGAGACAGATTTACATCTAAACTCAGATAAGAGTAAGAGTTTAGATGTAAAATCTAAAACAGATACAAAACAGGCTGACGCTGATTCTGTTTCTGCTGACCAGCCTGCGGCCTCGGCTGCGGCTGACGCCGAGCCGCCCGCTGGTGATCTGTTTTCTGTAAAACAGCTGCTGGCCACGGCGAAGAAAAACAAGGTGAACCTGACAGAAGAAGGTGTCCGGGCGTTCTATGATGAAATGCATGAGTCAGGCTGGATGCTTTATCAGAAGCCAGTAGAAAAGAAAGGGATAGTCAAGGCTCTTAGAGGGTGGGCAAAATATCACCTTGAGTATGGCATTGAAGCAGATGGAACGCCAATGCCGGATAAGTGCAGGAAATATCTGAAAGCGTGGCTGGACTGGAGACTTGAATGTGACCCAAATGATGATTATTTTGAAATAAGGGACTGTGAAGACCTCAGCGAAATTATTTTTGATTTCGAGCATGATGGTATTAATAGTCAGTGTGAAACAGTTGCAAATATACGTAAAAGAATTCCCAGAGAATGGGAAGAGGAATTCAATCATCTATGCAGTGAATGGGAAAAAGCAAAAAGGAAGGTGAAAAAATAATGGACTATAGATTATTTCCCGCCTCTGTTATGGATATTCCAGAACTAGGGAGGCAAGAGGTCATGAAAATCTGTCCGGTATGCGGCGGCAATGGACTCCACATTTTCAGGACTGAAATATTAATGGGGGAACAGGCAGTAATTTTTAAGGCCGATGAAGGGATCGGCATTGAAAGAGTCCGGAACAATGCTTCAAGGGGAACAGTAGTAAGATTGTATTATTCCTGTGAAGATGCAGGTGATTCATACCATGGATTCCTTCAAGAAATATCGTTCCATAAAGGGACTGTCACTGAAGCGGTCATCCCCCTTTATGTGGGCAAAGACAACTGGTGGCGTGATATCTGGAGGAATTAATGAATAGGAGAAAACCATGAATAAAGCAAAGACAGGCACAGAAAACGGGTTCCGAGTAGTAAGAGACGGCACATGGGAGCCAATGCGCCAGCATATTGAAATAAAGTCCAGGATGTTCCAATTTGACCAGACGAAGGGACGGGGCAAGGGCAGGAGCAAAAAGAAAGGCAGAAAGAAACACTAAAAAACAGCCCCCAGCAGAACGGCAATTCTGGCCAGGGGCAGATCACAGCCGGAGCTATGAAAACACAAGCATACATATCATAGCATGAATCCCGGCAGGAAGGAAAGCGGGAATTATGAACAATTATAGATTCAGCACAGAGCTGGAAGACATCCACTACAAGTATGAGCGCCTGGAATCGCTGATTACTATTGCGCAGATGTTCGTTGCGGAGGTTGCAGAAGTCAGAGGAGCACCCGAGAACTGCCTCAGCGAGGCGTTGTTTGAGATTGAACAGGAGATGGAAAAGACCAATAACAGGCTGATGGAGCTCATCCGGCAGAAAGGCGGGAAGGATAATGACTAATCTTGAAAAACTGTATTACAACATGGACAAAGTAAACGACACCTGGCGTGACATGCCGGAGACAATAAAGGCATACAGGGCTTTGTGCTCTGCGATGGGGAAAGAAAGCTACATGAAGTATGAAGATGAAATTAGTTCTTATGTAGTCTCCTATGAAAAGCAGGGATTTATCCAGGGGTTCCGCTATGCAGTCTCTCTGCTGATGGAAGGCGGTGAATAAATGTCAGTAAAGATAAAAATCAGCTATGAGCGGCCTGAAGAACTGCATATTGTGCTCAAACAGCTCCAGCCGATGATTAAGACGTGTAAAGTCTCCGGAAAGCAGGAAGGGCATTTTAAGCGGGCCTATGCTGATCTGGGGGATGTGGATAAAGATTGCAGTGCCGGCGCGGGACTTAGTAAAACTTAGTATTTGTTAGTAAATGTTAGTATTTGTTATCTTTTGTTATGGTTGAGACTGAGATAAAAAACTTAACATAACTTAACATTTACTCCAGATAAACTCCAGAAAACTCCAGTTGCAGTTCCGAGCGGCCTATGCTATAATCTTAACAGAACAGACAGAATATTGGAAAGTACCCCGGGCGGCAGAGAAGCTGCACGGAAGCCATAACAGGCGCGGGAAAGTTTTACCCAGAAGTGGGTATCTCTTTCCCGCGCTTTTTTGTCTGTCTGCTTATATACTGCCAGGGGGCGGCTGGTAACCGTCCCCATAAAAACACAGTCTACTGGACGTAAAACAGGAAAGGAAAAACGATATGGAAAACATGAACACAGAGCACACCCAGGCGCAGAACATGGGGGATGATACAGGGGCACAGGACAACAGCGGGGGCCAGAAAATGTTTACCCAGGATGAGGTAAACAGCCTGATACAGGCAAGGCTTGCCAGGGCGAAAGAACAGGCCGGAAAAGACGCGAAAGCGGAGTATGACCAGAAAATGGGAGAGCTGCAGGCCCGGGAATTAAAGCTGGCAATGAAAGAGAAGCTGGACGCGCGGGAGATGCCAAGAGAACTGGCAGATGTTCTTGCCTGTACCAGCGAAGAAGATATAGACAAGAAACTGGATGCATTACAGAAAATATATGGAGACGGCCCCAAAAAAATAGTTAAGGGCTTCCAGATCGGCGCACCGGCCAGCCCGGAAACCGGAACAGGGCCACGGCTGGACGCAATCCGGAATGCCATGGGGCTTAACAGATAGGAGTTGGAAAAATGGCAATAGAATTAGTTACGCAGTATCTGCCTTATGTAGATGAGCTTTTCTCTACTGAAAGCAAAAAGTCGCTTCTGACAAACCAGGATTTTTCATGGACGGGAGCGCACACGATTAAAGTTTACAAGATCACCACTGCCCAGATGGGTGATTACGGCCGTTCCGGGCCTGAAAGCGGAAACTGGTCAAGATACGGTGAAGTCCAGGGGCTTGACGCTACAACAGAGGAACTTCCCTTGAAAAATGACCGTGCGTTCACCTTCGCAGTGGACAAGCTGGATAAGGATGAGACCGGGGGCCAGCTTGCGGCGGCTTCAGCGCTTGCCCGGCAGGTGCGGGAGGTAATCATTCCAGAAGTTGACACCTATGTATACGGTGTTATGACGGCAGGGGCAGGGCATAAACCGGCGGCTGTGGCCCTGACAAAGACCAATATCTATGACCAGATCATAGCGGCCAGCAACACACTGGACAATTCAGAGGTGCCGGAAACGGGGCGTATTATCCTGGTAACGCCAGACGTTTATCTGCTGATGAAGCAGTGCAAGGACATCACAATGGAAACGGATATCGGCAATGACATGAGGCTGAGGGGCGTTATTTCGAACCTGGACGGATGCAGTGTCATAAAGGTGCCGAAAACCAGGCTTCCTAAAAATTTCGGCTTTATGATGGCACACCCATGCGCTACAGCCGCCCCCACAAAGCTGGAGGACTATAAAATTCATCAAGACCCGCCGGGAATCAGCGGGGAGCTGGTGGAGGGCCGTATCTGCTATGACGCGTTCGTGCTGGAAAATAAAGCAGGGGCCATTTATTACCAGGCACAGCCTGAGACACCAGCATAATAAGATTATGGAATGCCCTGGGTTTTCAGTGTAGACTGCCTGGGGCGTTTTTGTATGGGGCGGAGAGTTTGTGGACATCGTTATATGCGGGTGAGAGAATACGGGGTGGAGCATGACCAATGAGGAGCTTGTCGTATTGATACAGGCCGGGATAGATACAGCTGCAAATATGGCCCGGCTGTGGGAGCAGAACCGGCGCTTTATCTTTAAAACAGCAAATAAGTATAAGGGCCAGGCAGAAGAAGATGACCTGGTACAGGAAGGGTATCTGGGACTGTGCCGTGCTGTGGACGGATGGGATCCAGAACAGGGCGCAGGGTTTCTGTCTTATGCTGGATATTGGATAAGGCAGAGTATGCTGAGATATATCCACAATAACGGCACTGTACGCATTCCTGTACATGAACAGAGCCGTCTGCATCAATACCGGAAGCTGTGCAGTGCTTTCCTGCTGGAAGAAGGCAGGGAGCCCACGAACCGGGAAATCGGACACTATCTGGGGCTGGATGCCGGGGCCGTGCGCCAGCTGAAAAGAGCCGCGGAAATGGCAGTGGTCAAAAGCCTTGACGCCCCGGCCCCTGGCGATGATGAGGGCACAGCCCTGTCTGACACGGCAGCGGCCCCGGAGGATGTAGAAGGCATGGTGCTGGATAAAGTGCAGGCGGAACAGCTGAAAGCCGTTATATGGCCCCTTGTGGACGCCCTGCCAGGGAGACAGCCGGAAGTATTGCGGGCAAGGTTCCTGGAAGGGAAGGAATTTAAGGATATCGGCGCAGAAACGGGGCATTCTCTTCAGAATGCATACCAGGCTTACCGGGGAGGGCTGAGAAACCTCAGACAGCCGGGAAAGGCAAAACTGCTCCGGCCCTTCTTGAAGGATTACATAGACACCCACGCATACCGTGGAAACGGCGCGGCTTCTTTCAGCTGTACCGGGACAAGCTCCACAGAATGGACGGCCATGAAGCTGGCAGAAATGGAGCTGGGAAACGGTACTGAATCGGTACTGAAAAATCACGCACAGGAAAAAATGAGTGATAAAACAGGTAAAAAGGCCCCTGAAATCAACGGGAAATAGCTGATAAACAGGGGCAAAAAGTGTCTGAGGTATGATGGATACCGCTTCGGGGAGGCTGACGTCTATTGTCCCTGGGATTTGATCAATTATACGGATCTGCTTCGCTCTGAGCCTGACGCGCGCCCCAGGTCTTTCTGGATTAACTCCAGCGGTAACGCTATCCTGCGGACATTCCTTAAGATGGCAGACGAACAGACAAAATGGGAGCTGGAGCAGCTGGTGAATGGGGAGGTTGTTGTCAAAAAGCTCAACGTCGAACTGACCTACCGGGAATTGTACGACAACATTGACAATGTGTGGAGCGTACTTTTTTCTACTGGATATTTGACAAAACGGCGGGAAACAGCCCGGGATACTTATGAGCTGGTTATCCCCAACCAGGAGCTCTGCCTGATTTTTACCGAACAGATCTTTTCCTGGTTCCAGGAAGAGGTCAGGAAGGATACCCCTGTGCTGGATGCTCTCCTCCAATACGGAGGCTGGGGAGGGGTACAGCGACATACTGATTCGGATGAGAGCCCGTTCCATAGGGATTGTGGTCGAGATCAAGTATACAGAAAAGCAGGATCTGGAAAAAGGATGCCAGGAAGCGCTGGCGCAGGTCGAAGAAAAAGACTATGCCAGACCTCTCATTGAGGATGAGATGGAGACTATCTTTCGATATGGGATTGCCTGTCATAAGAGAAATTGCATGGTGCGCATGGCTATCCATAACCGGGCGCTTGCTGAATGACTTAACAGAGCCTATACAGAAATCTGCCGCAGAATTTTTATATTGACAAAACAGCTTATTTTATTGTAATATAAAACACAAATAAAGGGAGTAGCTTGCATGGAATTCGTTCCATGTTTACTTTACCGTCAATACGATTTTCTCCATGGAAAATCCGGTTTTGTAAGTAAAAAGCGAGACTTTGTTGTTATTACGCAGCAAAGCCCTCGCTTTTTTTGGTTCCAAAAAGGGGGCAGAGAGCTGCAAAATCATGTACTCTCAAAGTTTGGGCAAGAGATTTTAAGAGTACGTAATCAGATGAAGGAGGAAATGGTATATGGAAATCATCGTTTCAATGTTGATGCTGGCACTGGGGTTTTTCATGCTTGTAAAAGGTGCGGACTGGTTTGTGGAGGGAGCTTCTGCTATTGCGGACCGATTTGGAATCCCCCAGCTGATTATCGGGCTGACCATTGTGGCTATGGGGACCAGTGCGCCGGAGGCAGCGGTGAGTATTACAGCCGCATTAAAAGGAAGTGCGGATATCACAATCGGGAATATTGTGGGCAGCAACATCTTAAATATTTTGATTATTCTGGGAATATCATCGATTATCGTGCCTCTGGCTGTCTCCAGGCCTGTCCTGCGCCGTGAGATTCCATTCATGACTGCTGTCACAGTGCTGTTGTTTTGGATGGGAGTAGACGGGAAAATAGGATTTCTTGACGGTCTGGTCTTATCCCTGATTTTTCTGCTCTATCTGGGATGGCTGTTTATCACAGCAAGAAAAAGCGGAGAAGTGGATATGGCTGCAGTGGTAAAACCCAGTCTATGGAAGTCTGTACTGGGCACAGGGGCAGGACTTGTGCTCATCATTGCCGGAAGCCATGCGGCAGTGGATGGGGCTTCTAATATGGCGGAGATTCTAGGAATGAGTGAGCGTTTTATCGGCTTGACTATTGTGGCCCTGGGAACGTCCCTGCCGGAGCTGGTTACATCAATATCGGCCGCCAGAAGAGGGAATGCAGATATCGCCATAGGAAATATTGTGGGCAGCAATATTTTTAATATTCTATTTGTAGTGGGGATATCGGCGCTGATTACGCCTGTGCCTTTTTCCGTTGGGTTTTATATAGACATTGTGACAGCGGTGTCCGCCTGTATTCTATTATTGTGTCTTTGTGTGAAGCATCATAAGCTGAGCCGTACAGGCGGGATTGTGCTGGTGGCTGCTTATCTCTTATATTTTGTTATGATTTGTTAGTACTACAGTGAACGATTCAAATTTAGCAGTCTATTAAGAGGCAATATCCGCTTTTATTAAAAAAATTTTGATTATTTTAAAATAAATCAAACTATATTTTTTGATTATCTCTTTATAAGTTCTTATATGCCGGTATAGCCTGTATTTACAGGCTTTCCGGCACTTTTCATATCGGAAGAAGTTTTCAAATATTCTTATATCCCCTCATGTTTCTGCGTTCAAAAGTAGTAGAAAGAGTGGTAAAACCTCTATTTGCAACTACGCAATCAGCCGTTCCATTTCCGCTAATGCACTGTCAGAAGTGGCATGAGCGTAATAGTTCAGCGTCATATTGATGTTAGAATGTCCCATGATATACTGTAATGCTTTCGGGTTCATTCTGGCGTTTGCTAAATGGGTGCAGAATGTATGCCCTTACGGTATAACAAGGACAAATCGGAAAACCCATTATTGCCAAGGTTGCTCAGGTGTTGTAAAGCACGCATATAACACTATATGTTGTTGTTTTCTGAAAACGAAGAAATCCATGAGCAATCT
>CAJURF010000099.1 GCA_910588825.1 uncultured Lachnospiraceae bacterium | reverse complement strand
TTTTATGACCCTTTATTTAAGTGCGCCTCAAAATCTACTTTATTTTTCACTCTTATCTCCACCTTTCTCTTTGATTCTTTATAGCCATTATATCTCTGTCCGTCTGTGGCAGGCAACATAATGTTCGTTTTCTATCTCCTCCAGGGCAGGCTCCGCCTCCCTGCAGATTTCCTCCGCATAAGGACATCTGTTCTGAAAACGGCAGCCTCTGGGCGGATTCACCGGACTGGGCATTTCCCCTTCCATGGGAATTCTCACCTTCTTTTTTGCCATGGCGGGATCAGGAATGGGAATCGCTGACAAAAGCGCCCGGGTATACGGATGTCTGGGAGAGTGGTAAAGGGCTTTTGATGTGGTAATTTCCATAATTTTGCCCAGATACATGACCATGACCCTGTCGGAAATATATTTCACCATGGAAAGATCGTGGGCGATGAACAGATAGGTGAGCCCCCGTTCTTCCTGAAGCCTATCCAATAGGTTTACAATCTGGGCCTGGATGGAAACATCCAGAGCGGAAATGGGCTCGTCACAGACGATGAATTCCGGTTCCACAGCCAGAGCCCTGGCAATTCCTATGCGCTGTCTCTGACCGCCGGAAAATTCATGTACATAGCGGCTTCCATACCCAGGGTCAAGGCCCACTGTCTCCAGAAGAGAGCTTACCCGCTCCTGAATCTCATCCCTGCCGGAGGCCATTTTATGGGCCCGGATTCCCTCCGCAATGATATTTTGAATTTTCATTTTCGGGTCCAGGGATGCGTAAGGGTCCTGGAAGATAATCTGCGCCTGTTTGGTGAATTTTTGTTTTTCTGTCCGGCTCAGGCAATGAACGTCAGCTCCCCGGTATAAGACCTGCCCGTCTGTCTTATCATAGATTCCCAGACAGGTGCGCCCGCAGGTGGTCTTTCCGCATCCAGACTCTCCCACCACACCCAGGGTTTCTCCCTTTCGGATATAGAAGGATACCCCGTCTACGGCCTTAAGCGTTTTCCTTCCTCCCACTTTGAAATATTTCTTCAGTCCTTTGACTTCCAATAGATAATCGGTCTGGTTCATCATTCGCTCCCCCTTTGCAGCCAGCAGCAGACCTGATGGCTTTCGCTTAATCTGGTATTTTGGGGAAATTCCTTCCCGCAGACAGGAAGCCGCCTGGGGCATCTGTCAGCAAAAGGACACCCTTTGGGGGGATTGGCCATGTTGGGCGGCGCTCCTTCAATGGTCTCAAGATGTCCCTGCTCCAGGTCCAGCCTGGGCACTGCCGAGAGCAGAGCCTTGGTATAAGGATGGGCCGGGCGATAGAAAATATCCTCAGCGCTGCCTGTCTCCACCACTTTACCCGCATACATGACGATAATATGCCGGGCACAGTCTGCCACAATCCCCAGATCATGGGTAATCAGAATGACTGTCATCCCATGCTCCTGCTGAATCCCCTTCATCATGTCCAAAATATCCGCCTGCACTGTCACGTCAAGAGCCGTGGTGGGCTCATCGGCGATGAGAAGCTGGGGATTCAGCGTCAGCGCAATGGCAATCATCACCCTCTGGCGCATACCCCCGGAAAACTCATGGGGATATTGTTTCATGCGCATGGGGGCATTGGGAATCCCCACCAGCTTCAGCATGCGGATCCCCTCCTGCCAGGCCTTTTGTCGGCTGATTTTTTCATGCGCCATGATTTTCTCCGTGACCTGCCTGCCAATGTTCATGGTGGGATTTAATGCAGTCAGAGCATCCTGAAAAATCATAGAACATTTCTGTCCCCGGTAACTATCCCACTGTTTCTTTGTATAAGCTAATATGTTTTCACCACGGAATAGAATTTTGCTTTCTCCTGCCACCATTCCCGGTTTCTGGATCAGTCCCATAATGGATTTGGACGTGACAGATTTTCCACAGCCGGACTCTCCCACAATGGCAGTGACAGCCCCTTCTTCTATCGTAAAGGAAACATCTCTCACTGCCTGTATTTCCCCTGTATGGGTCCCGTATGTGACAGAGAGATTTTCTACTTGTAATATGTTACCCACCGCTTTTTCCTCCAAAGTAATCCGTCATCCTATTTCACCAGTTTGGGGTCCAGAATCTGCTGAAGCATATCCCCCATCACATTAAAACACAATACAGTAATCAAAATCAGCGACCCGGGAATCACCGCACAAATGGGATTATACAATATATACTGCTGGGCGCTCTGCAGCATACTCCCCCAGGATGCCATGGGAAGCTGTATGCCATAGCCCAGAAAGCTCAATGCCGACTCGTCCAAAATGGCATTGGCAATGCTTAAGCTGGAGGCAACAATAATCTGAGGCATCAGATTAGGGATGATATGTCTCCAGATGACAGTGCTCTGCCCAACCCCCAGTGCCTTGGCAGCTGTTACAAAATCACGCTCTTTTAGTGTCAGTGTCTGTGCTCTCACCACTCTGGCCACTTTCGTCCACGAGAATGAGGCCAGCATCAATACCAGCGTTACCATATTTCTCGGCATGAAAGCATACACCACAATAATAAACAGCAGGCTGGGCACGGACAAAAATACATCCACCACCCGCATACAGATACTATCCACTTTACCGCCTTTATATCCGCTCACTGTCCCGATGAATGTGCCGATAAAAACCGCCACACACATAGCTGCGAATCCCACCAGCAGAGATACTCTCCCGCCATACAGGGCCCTGGTAAAGGTATCCCGCCCCAGACTGTCCGTGCCAAAGATATGCTTACTGCTCATCCCCTGCAGTTTCTCTGCCACATTCACTGCGTCCGGGTCGTAAGGCGACAGGGGCGCCAGCAGAGAAGCCGCCATAACAGCCAGCAGAAGTCCTGTGCACAGAACTGTCATCTTATTGGAGAAGAATACCTTTTTCATCACTTTCCTATCCATTTTCCCTTTCCTCTCCCCGTTTGATTCTGGGATCGGCAAATCCATACAGAATATCTGCCAGAAAATTCCCGATCAAAAGTACTATACATGCCAGCATGGTGATTCCCATAATCATGGTATAATCCCGGCTGTTGATGGCATCCATACACAAAGTTCCCAGTCCCGGCCAGCCAAACACCGATTCCACAATGAAAGAACCGGTAATCAAAGTTCCGAAGTTCATTCCCACCATAGTAATAATAGGAAGAAGGCAGTTCTTCAGCACATGGCGGTACATCACCTGTATTTTAGGAACTCCTTTGGAAATGGCGGTCATCACATATTCTTCTTCTCTCTGCTCTATGGTATTAGAACGGATATACCGGACAAACACCGCCGTGTTATTTACACTGAGCACAATCACCGGCAGGACCCCGTGGCGGACCACATCTGCGGCAGAATTTACACCGATGGTGCGCATGCCCGAACTGGGGAACCATCCCAATTTCAGAGAAAACACAATAATGAGCATAATCCCAAACCAGAAGGCCGGAAGGGAGATGCCCAGATACGAGATGCCGCTGATGATGTTATCCACCCATTTATTCTTATAGGAGCCTGCCAAAAGCCCCAGGGGAATGGCCAGGATAACAGACAACAAAAGCGCTGCCCCCATAAGCCCTATGGTGTTGGGAAGTTTATCCATAATCTGCTTTTTCACTGGCTGGTGGTTACTGACAGACAGCCCCCAGTCTCCATGAAGCATCTTTCCCGCCCAGTTCAGGTAGCGCTGTGCCGCATTTCCGGTAAGCCCCAGGGACTCCCGCATATCCTCCAGCTGCTCATCTGTCATCTTATAGACAGATACGGAAGGTGATGTATAGAGATACAGGGGGTCCCCAGGTGAAAAATAGATAATCGAAAACGCAAACACGGACACAAATACGAATACCACAGCCATCTGAACCAGACGCTTTCCTATAAAATGACTCATCTTAACGCTCCAATCCAGCAGGGGCTGCCGGAATGTGCAAATCCCATTTTCCGACAGCCCCTATAATTTCTATCATTTAAATGAAAGTTTCGTATAATCTTCAAATACTGGTGTTGTGGTATAGTGCTCTGCCCCCTGAAGGCTGTCACTGGTGACAAAACAATAGTTTGGATAGGCGATGGGGTATACCAGATATTCGTCCACTGCTTTTTGCTGCAGTTCTGTGTAAATCACCCCGCGCTCATCCATATCTGTTGTTTCCCGTCCCTTTTGGAAGAGGTCCAGAATCTCCTGGCTGGTGTCCACATTGATACCCCATGTTCCGTCATACATACCTGCCACAACAGAGTCCGGGTCGCCGATGGCCGCATATTCATTCAGATACAGTTCATAATCTGCCTGGTCGGTGAACACCACATCAAAGAAGCCGTTGGCGTCAATCCCTTCCAGTTCCACATTCACATCAATTTCTTTTAACTGCTGCTGAATCATAAGTGCCGTTTCTTCCATATAAGTCCGGTCTGTATTATAGTGCAGTTTAATGGTTTTTCCTGCCAGACCGGATTTCTCAGCCAATTCCTTCGCGGCATCCACATCCTGTTCATAACCTTTGATGCTGTCATCGTAAAACAGGTTCTGGTTGCTGAAAATGGTATTTGCCAAAATGCCCATGGACGCGCCGTAAGCTCCCGCCACGATCTCTTCCTGATTCAATGCAGCAAAGACTGCTTTCACAGCATCTTTGTCTTTCCATGTATCACAGAATTTATTCCATGCCAGATATTTCACACGGCCCTCACCCAGCTGGTGAAGCTCTGCGCCCTTAGCGCTTTTGAATTCTTCCGCTGTGGCGTCAGATGCTGCAGGCAGGAAATTAATCTCGCCGTTTTTGAATGCCACTTCCTGTGCGCTGGGGTCGGAAATCACTTGGAATACCACGCTGTCAATCTGCGGCGCATCCCCATAATAATCCTCAAATTTCTCAAGAACCAGAGCCTCTCCGTCTCGGAATTCGGATAACTGATAGGGGCCGGAACCGATATCTGTCAGATTGGCCTCAGCAGAAGCAATATCTGTATTCCCGTCAAAAGCATGGGCAGGGATGAGCTGCAGGTGGCCCAGAACTGCCATATAGGAAGCTGAGGGCTGTGGAATGGTAAAATTCACGGTCAGGTCATCTACCTTTTCATATTTCACCTGTTCTTCTCCGATAAATACTGTGTTGGTATAACCGGCCCCGTTGTCTGTATTCACATTACAATCCGCGGTAAAAATCACGTCGTCCGCAGTGATGGCCTCTCCGTCATGCCACTTCAGATTGTCTTTCAGTTTCAATGTATAAGTCAATCCATCTTCGGAAACCTCACAGCTCTCTGCCAGATAATACCTTGTCTCATCCTGATCTACATAGTACAGTTCGTCTGCATAGGGTGACAGCTGCATAGCGCCTTCCGCCATAGACTCCAGCAGGGGGTTTAAATTTGTCACCGTGGCCGATACAGGGATTACCAGGGAATCACTGCCGCTTTCTTCATCCCCTGCGTCGTCAGTATCTTTGGTCTGCTCCTGGGCGTCCTCTTTGTCTTCTTGTCCGGCAGAGTCCTCCGTCTGGCCTGCCGTATCGCTTCCTGAACTCCCTGAACTTCCACAGCCTGCCAGCAGGGAAGCCGCCATGGCGGCACACAGCATCATTCCGATTAATTTCTTTTTCATGTTATCAGTCCTCCATCTATATTTTCGAATATATTTTGAAACAAACCTACGGTTTCACAATCAAATCCGCCCCAGTCATCTTCTCCACAATCACATACATATTGGTGACCTCTCCCACCTGGAGTTTTTCCTTCAGATGATAGAAATCAAGGCAGGTGCCGCAGGTGAGAATCTCCACTCCCTGTGCCTCCATGCTTTTTAAATCCTCCAGCGCCGGGGAGCCCTCGCAACTCATGGCCGCTCCTCCATTATAGAATAAAATGGTTTCCGGCAGAACATCCTGCTGGCCCAGGGCATAGATAAATCCTTTCATCAGCGCCTTTCCCAGCTCTTCGGAGCCGCCGCCCATTTCTGAGGACGAGATCACTGCCACAATTTTCTTCTTTCTTGGTCCAGGCTGTACCAGGCAGGCTTCTGCCTCATTTTCCTCTGGTATCTCTGCCCCTTCGCCTATGGTCATGGCAACTTTGTACTGGTTTTCTCCCAGCTTTTCTGACTTTACGCCGTACCCCTTTTGATTGGCCATTTTTGTAAGGTTCTGTACAGCGATTTCATTGTCAACCAATGTCTCCACAATCCCCGGTCCTGCCAGTTCCCGAATTGCATTTTTTGTCTTCACCACCGGAATGGGGCAGGCATCTCCTATTGCATTTACCTGAATCATTTACTTCCTCCTGAATTTTCAAATAGTTTTCAAACACATTCTAAACCAATTTTACTGCTTTTATTTCCTTTTGTACCATATAATCGATATTTTTAATACACACCTGTCCCACAATGGGCGCATGGTCTTTCACCAGCAGTGCCCCGTCCACATATTTCATGGGCTCTGGAATCGGAATTTCTTCCCATATCATCTTATCCGTCCCCAGCAGGGCATAGGAAGTCTTGGGACACAGGAAAATCTGTGCTTTTCCTTCCACAGCCTCCTGGGCACGTTTCAAAAATGGATATGAAAAATGTTCCATCACATATTGTGTGTTTTTGGGTCCTAAAATATTAAGACCTCCGGAAGAATCTGCATAGCTGATGATATTTACCTGGTATTCCAGGGCTTTTTTGATAAAGCGCAGCAGTTCCTCCGCAAATTTATCAAAAATCTGCTGCATCTTCTCCGGCTGTTTTCTCAGAAAGCGGAATACCAGCCCAGCGTCCATCAGCACATTGAGAATTGTGAAAGGCCCTGAAATCATCAAAGCGACATTTTCTCCCTGTTCCCTCAAATATTTACAGGCCTTCAGCGTCTCAAAAATCCGGCCTTTTTCATAATCAATTTCTGGAAGAGCCAGCACCTCATCCGGCGTCTCGCAGATATATTCTTTTGCCCTGGGGCCTGCCATGGCATTGCCGAAATTCACAATGCCGCCCATGGCCTCCGCCTCCAGAGTATGGCAGAAGGGAAGCTCGCAAAAGGAGGCCCCTTCCTGCTTCTTTATCTCCAGGGCAATTTTCACCATGGTATCCCAATGGAGATATGCGTCTGGAAATGTCAGGTCCAGTTTTTCGGTAATCTCACTGCTGATTCCCACCGCATTGTCGTAAGTGCATTGATAATCAAGAATTTTCCCCATTATTCCTCTCCTTCTCCCTGAACATCGGAAAAATCCGGGAAGATCAGACAGTCGGCAAACAGCCGCTCGTATCCTTTCGTGGCTCCCAGTTCCATATAATCCATATAGTGAGCCAGTTCTTCCATCTCCCGCTTCACTTTCCCGGACATGAGAGCCATATACGCGCCTGTCTTGGAAGTATTGCCCACATAGACAATCTTATCTGCCACTTCGCGGGGTAAAATGCCGATTCCCGTCATACTGTCCACAGGAAGGTGGGCGCCGAACTGACCGGCAATGAGCACCTTGTCCAGTTCTTCCATTCCTATGCCCGCCTCATTGAGCAAAGCGAGAAATCCTGACAATATGGCGCCTTTGGCCAGCTGCACCTGTCGAATATCCTGCTGGGTAATCTGTATTTTCTCAGGATGGCTGGCCAGAATAAATTCCCTTCTTGCCCCGTCTGTCCCGATCATGGGATATCGGTAATCCGTTTCGTCCAGTTTCTCCTTTTTGATAAATACGCCGCTTTTACTAATCAGTCCCGTTTTCAAAAGCTCTTTTACCGCGGCCAGAATCCCGCTGCCACAGATACCCGCTGCTGGCTCCTCTCCGATTACTTTCAGATGAACACCCTGAGGGGTGATTTTCACATCCTCCACAGCCCCCTGAGCCGCCCGCATACCGGAACTGATATTCATCCCTTCCAGGGCAGGCCCTGCGGCACAGGAGCAGCACAGCAGACGACCCTGATGAGCCAGCACAATTTCCCCGTTTGTACCGATGTCAATGAACAGAACATTCCCCTTTTCTTTTCGCAGCTGGCAGACATACGCCCCCGCCACAATATCCGCACCGATATAGGCGGACACGGACGGCAGACAGTAAAGCCTGGCCCCGGGCGCGGCATGGATTCCCGCCCAGGCCGCCGGAAGATCCTTCGCCCTCACAAACATAGGGGCATAGGGGGCTTTCCCAATGGGTACCGCGTCCACCCCCAACAGCATATGCATCATAGTACAGTTGGCTCCCACGGTGATCTCATAGATATGCTCCCGCAATACGCCTGCCTGGACACAGACGTCTCCTATCATGTCATTGATGGATTTCACCATAGCGTCCTGGAGGTTTTTGATTCCGTCCTGGGGATGTTCCATTTCGTAAGTGATTCTGGTGAGCACATCCAGACCGAAATGCTTCTGGGCGTTAATCATAGAAGCATGGGCCAGTTCTTCCCCTGTGTGCATATCCACCAAGGCACAGACTACCGTGGTGGTGCCGATATCAATTGCGATACCGTACAGAATATCCACGGTATCCCCTTCTTCTATGTGCATCACATGGTTTCCCCGGCGCACCACAGTTGCCAGGCCAGGCTGAAAGCTCACGGACTGGAGAGTCTCCAGACGCAGGCTTTTGGCCAGAATCTCCCCCCCTGTCTGTTCTTTCAGCTGATTCTTTATTTGATCTTCCAGGGGAGTCTGGTCATGGAGTGCAGGTTTTTGAATTTCCACCAGATGTTTGTGGATGCCGCAGTCAAAGGCAAACTCCGGGACATATCCCGACGCCAGCACCTCATGCTTTTTCTCACGGCCCAGAAGTTCAATCTCTAAGTCTCCCTTTGGCCGCACCATACAGGAAAGCCGGATTCCCCGGGCCAGTTCTTTTTCTTTGATCGTTTCCTGCTCTGTGGCACATGGTTCTGAGAGAGCGCCTTTTAAAATTTTCACCCGGCATTTGCCACAGACTCCTTTTCCGTTACAGGGATTTTCCACAAAAACTTCCGCTGCCAGAAGAATTTCCAGAAGACTTTCTCCCGGCGTATAGGCATAACATTTCCCTGACGACTGTACTCTGATCTCAGGCATTGGCTAAAACCTCATCTTTTTTCAGTGTCTGAAGAATGGCCTGGACATTTTTCAGGGGTGACTTTGTCCCCAGGCCGCAGGCGGGAGACAAAATATCTGACCCGTCTGCCACACAATTTTTGGTCATCTTCTCAATCTGTTTGGGGATTCCGAACTCCAGTGCGTAGGTGCTCACATTCCCCATGAGAATCCTCCCGCCCAGATTTTCGCGGGCTTTCTTCATAGGAACAATGGAGTCAAAGCTGAGGGCGTCGCTGTGTATCTGGTTCACCTGCTCATACACGCTCCTCA
>CAJURF010000098.1 GCA_910588825.1 uncultured Lachnospiraceae bacterium | reverse complement strand
GTGAGGGTTTGACCAGGAAAAGAGGCAGATCGTATATGCGGTTTTGAGGGTACGTTGCAATATCTAAAATTAATTTTGGAGAGGTTTAAGGCGATTAGCGAAATGCTGGTTGCCTTTTTTATACGCTAAAATGTGGATTAATATAGTATAATTTATTGCTTTTATTGACAAGATGAATTATAATAAGGACAAAGGTATCAGAAGCTCTGTTCAACAGATTTACTGACTGTGACAGGAGATGAGAATTTGAAAAATTATTATGAGATATTAGGTGTAAAGCCAGACGCAACACAGGAAGAGATTAAGAAAGCTTATCGGAAACTGGCAAAGCAGTACCATCCAGATTCCAAAGAATGTGATTCGGAGGATAACGCCAGGTTTCAGGAAATATCAGAAGCCTACGGCGTTCTATCAGATGCCGAACAGCGCAGGAAGTATGATTATATGGGCCATGAGGCTTATGCAGGCAGCAGCCGCAGGAGCAGTTCCGCAGATTATGAGACGGAAGACGGGCATTGTGGAGCTTGTGAACATGGCAGAAAGAAGAAAGAAGAGGATGAAGGACCGCCGCCCCAGAGTATTCGCATAGCTGTTTATTTAACTCTGAAAGAAACTCTCAAAGAGGTAGTCAAACCGGTTAGTTTCAATATAAAAGAAGACTGCCCCCGCTGCCAAGGGGAAGATGCTGAAATTCCCTATACACAATGTCCGGTTTGTGATGGAACGGGAAGACGCATCCAATATGTATCCAATTGGGGACATAAGGTAGGCAGGGAAGTTTTCTGCAATACCTGCCGTGGTAAAGGAAAAATACCCAGAGAAATATGTCCGGACTGTCATGGATTAGGTTATATTGAGAAGAAATGGGAATTTCAGGTAAAAATACCGCCGGGTTCATATGAACGACAGTATTTCTTTTTGAGAGATATTGTCTGTGAGGATAAAGAAGGAGTGGACAAAGTACCCTGCGGCGATAAAAATCTGATTGTGGTAGTTCTTGTGAATGATGAGCCAATGTTTGAAAGAAAAGGATACCATCTGTACACTACCTGTGAGGTGGATTATACAACTTTAGTTTTAGGCGGCAAGATAAAGATTACGACTATTGAGGGGGACATATGGCATGAAATACCAGAGGGAATGCAGACCACCGGCAGGCTGCAACTGTTAAACAGGGGACTCATCAGGCCGAAAAAAATTGGAGGACGGGGCGATCAGTATGTGAATTTGAGTGTCCGCATTCCCAGTGATTTAACACCCCGCCAAAAGCAGGCTTTGGAAGAATTCCGGAGAACTATGGTTGAAAATTGACAAAGGTATTATAAATAACCTATACTATCTGCTTTGTCTTTTTTTCTGACAACGCCGCCCAAAATCAATCAGCAGCATATGCTCCTGGGCGCCTGATTGATTTTGGGCGGATACTCTTAAAGAAAAGTCCAGCGTACCTGTTATAGGTTATTTTTGTATGCATCAACCGTACACTGTTTCCTGCCAAAACTTTCTATAATCACCCCTTTATATGTTTTTTTATAAAGTCTAAGACCTTTTCCACTGAGGCAATTGTACCACCGGTGGCGATCAAAAGTATCTTCTTCATTAATAGTTGTCCTTCCTTTTTTAATGACACCATTATAATATAGGATTCCCCACTTCTCAAAAAATAATTTGACATCTTGTCTGAAAAATTGTACAATAACTTAAAATATTTTATTACAGGTTACGGACCTAAATCACTTTGGGATAACGACTGTATTATTTCGTTACTGTTTACAATCTTACCAGGTGAGGAGGTCTTTTTTTCGTGTACTATATGCTTGATAACTATGATTCTTTTGTCTATAATCTTTCTGCTTATCTAAGAGAAGCCGGCCAGGAAGTTCTGGTGCGCCGTGCAGATGAAGCCAGTCTGTCTGAAATTTATGATCTAAGGCCGGATGGAATCATTTTGTCCCCTGGTCCGAAACGGCCTGCCGATGCCGTAGAATCCCTGCTGGTTCTGAAAGAATTTCAAAATAAAATCCCCATACTGGGAGTGTGTCTGGGTCATCAAGTGATTGGACATGCTTTTGGAGGAAAAGTCTGTAAAGGCCAGACCCCCATGCATGGAAAAATTACGGCACTGCGGCATGACAACAGTGGACTTTTCTGGGGACTCCCGTCTTCTTTTGCTGTGACCAGGTATCATTCTCTGGTGGTATCCAGCCAGCAGCTGCCTGCCTGCTTTCTGGTGAATGCGTGGAGTGAGGATGGCGTTATCATGGGAATGCAGCACCGAACCATGCCCATTTACAGTGTGCAGTTTCACCCAGAGGCAGTGTTGACTCAGTTCGGCCATGAACTGCTTCTGAATTTTCATAAAATATGCGAAAGGCGGAATCGATCACATGCGGCTTATGCGGGAGTTTAATCATTATCCATCTATCAACCGGATTTTTTCCCTGCTCCATGAAGAAGAAAATGCAGTATTTCTGGATTCTTCTCTTAGAAACCAGCTGGGAAGGTATTCGATTATCGGGCTCAGCCCCTATCTGAAATTAGTTAAGGGAGAGAAATTCACCGTCAACGGCCAGGTGTGCACGGAGCCCTTTGAAACCTGGGTGAAAAATTACCTGAAAAAGCATAAAGAAGAAAACAATACCGGACTTCCCATTGCATCCGGTGCCATTGGCTATTTTTCTTATGATTATGGAAGGAAAAAAGAAGGGGTAACTTCCCGCCACCTTGAAAAACTGGATATTCCAGACTGTATATTGGTATTCTATGATAATTTTATCATTGAGGACCACCAGAGAAAAAAACTCTACATGATTGCCAACAGCTATGGACAGGAAGCGGCCGCGGGAATCAGCCTGATGATGACCTTGCTGGAGATGGCAGAGAAGGAAACGTTTCCACAGTCAGAAAAGACAGTTAAGGCTCCGGAGATTACTGCGGATTTTTCCAGAGAGGATTATATGGACGCTGTACAGCGCATGATTCATTACATTGTTGAAGGAGATATTTATATAGCGAATATGACACAGCGTCTGCAGATTACCAGTTCTATGCCGCCCTTTGAACTTTTTGAACAGCTGCGCAAAAACAATCCCTCCCCCTTCGGCGGATATTTTAATTACGGTGATTTCCAGGTGGTTTCCGCGTCCCCGGAACGTTTTTTGAAAATGACAGACGGCCTGATTCAGACACGCCCCATTAAAGGCACCAGAAAACGGGGAAGCACCCAGGAGGAAGACAATGCTCTTAAGCAGGAATTGGAACAGTCAGGGAAAGATAAAAGCGAGCTGTTGATGATTGTGGACTTAGAGCGCAATGACTTGAACCGGGTCTGCATTCCTGGCAGTGTCATAGTAGATGAACTTTTTTCTGTTGAGACATATGCCACTGTCTTTCATTTAATCGCAAATGTGACTGGCATACTGCGCCCGGAACTGACTGTCATGGATTTGATAGAAGCTGCATTTCCAGGAGGCTCCATCACCGGTGCGCCCAAACTGCGGGCCATGGAATTGATCGACGAACTGGAGCACAGCAGGAGAAATCTGTACACAGGTTCTATGGGTTACCTGTCACTGGACGGGAATTGTGACTTCAATATTGTAATCCGCACTGCACTGTATAAAGAGGGTGTTTACCATCTGGGTGTGGGCGGCGGTATCACATTTGAATCAGATTTGGCATTTGAATATGAAGAAACTCTGCAGAAAGCAAAAGCATTGCTGGAGGCGCTGGGAGGCAGTATAGATGCAGATTACATTGGATAAAGGTTATCAATTCGGTTTAGGTGTTTTTGAGACTATCGCTGTGGAACAAAATACACCCCTGCTGTTGTCCTGGCATCTGGAGAGGCTGCGCCATTCCATGGAAGAACTGGGTATCCTGCAGAATGTGGAAGAATCTTATGTCCTATCCTGGCTTTCCCAGTATCCTGCAGAGCACCACGCATTGAAAATTATGGCTTCGGATGAAAATCTGATTCTGACTATGCGTCCCAATCCCTATACTCCCGGCCAGCTTCAGACTGGGTTTCACCTGGCATACAGCGGGGTTTACAGAAACGAGACGTCCCCGCTGGTGCGCCATAAGACCCTGAATTATGGAGATTGCATTCTGGAAAAACGCCGGGCAGGGGACCTGGGTGCGGATGAACTGATTTTCTGCAACAGCCGTGGGGAAATCTGCGAGGGGACCACCACGAACATTTTTTTTGCCTCCGGCGGGCAGATTTATACCCCGCCTGTCTCCAGCGGACTGCTTCCGGGAATTCTGCGCCGTTTTATTATGGAAAACTATCCGGTGAAAGAACAGGTTCTTATGAAAGAAGACGCACTGCAGATGGAAGAATGTTTTGTCACAAATTCACTGATGGGTGTGATGCCGGTAAATAGTCTGGAAAAGAAAACCTATTCCCGGGGGCCGGCGGTACAGGTTTGTTTTGAAAGGTATCACGCATTGGCAGGTTCGGTTTCCTCTTGCTGAGCGTATCTTAAAAGTGCTGTCCAGATGTATGCCCCCGCTCTCTGGAATCATATCCCCCCGGGGGGCTTGTGCAGGTCTCCTTTTTTTGGTACATTGAAAGGCAGGATTCACATGTGTACAGAAAGGAGAATAGTATGGCATTTTCGCTATGTAATATAACAGCAGAACCTGGGGAGAGAATCACAGGGGAATTGAACTTAAATGACGGAGAATTTCTGATTCCGGCTGCAGTTTTTCACGGAGAACAGCCAGGGAAAACAGTGCTGGTGACAGCCGGGGTCCACGGGGGAGAGTACGTGGGGATTCAGGCGGCCATAGAGCTTTCCCGGGAGCTGAAGATAGAGAAAACTGTGGGAACCATTGTGATCTTAAAGGTGTTGAACCGTCCGGCCTTTGAACAGAGAAAAGGCAGCATGGGTGTGACAGACGGGAAGAATCTGAACCGGGTATTCCCTGGAGACAGGGACGGTACAGAGATGGAACGGCTGGCCTGTGCCATTTCCCAGGAGATTTTCCCCCGGGTGGATTATTATATTGATCTTCACAGCGGCGACGATTATGAGCGGCTGACCCCCTATGTGTATTATGCGGGGGCTGCCGAAGAAACCGTTGTGGAGAAGTCCCGCCAGATGGCGGGATGGGTGGATGTGCCCTACCGGGTCCGCTCCAATGTGGCTTCCGGGGGTTCTTATAATTATGCAGCGTCCCAGGGGATTCCCAGCATTTTGATTGAGCGGGGCGGCATGGGAAGCTGGAGCATGGAAGAAGTGGGGTCCACTAAGCGTGATGTGTATAATATCCTGAGCCATCTGGGTGTTTACCAGGAACCCACAGGCTATCGGGAGCATTATCCCCTGGATGTGGTGGACGTCCGCTATCAGCACGCCGCCCATGACGGGCTGTGGTATCCGGAGAAAAAGGCTGGTGATGTGATTTCCCAGGGGGAATTTATTGGCGAAGTGCGCAACTATGAAGGAAATCCCATAGAAGGCTGCTGGGCAGAATTTGACGGGGTGATTCTCTATCAGGTGGGAGCCCTCCAGGTGCTGGAGGATAGCCCCATGATTACCTATGGGCGTATTTCCAGGGAATTCGATGACCGTAAAGAGCGGATTACCAAATACTGGGGGAAACGAAGCGGCAGCTTTGTAGAGCAGCGAAGGTCGGAGCTGCACAGCCCTCTGGTGAAAAGATGGCAGAGGGAAATTTTCACCCGCCTGCCCAAGGAGCATGGGTTAAAGATTCTGGATGTGGGCTGCGGAACAGGATTTTTTACCATTCTTCTGGCAAAGGAAGGCCATCAGGTGACCGGGACAGACCTGACCCCGGAAATGGTGGAACATGCATCTGTTTTGGCAAAGGAAGAAGGGGCTCAGTGCCAGTTCCTGGTGATGGACGCGGAAAATCTGGATTTTCCAGACAATACCTTTGACGTGGTGATCTCCAGAAACCTCACCTGGACTCTTCCCCATGCGGAGCAGGCCTATCAGGAATGGGTGCGGGTGTTGAAAAAGGGCGGCATGATCCTGAACTTTGACGCCAATTATGGACTGAGCGATGTGACAGACACGGCTTCCCTGCCGGAGACCCATGCCCATCACACCTTAGGAGACGAGATGCTGCGAGAGTGCGAGGAAATCAAACACCAGCTCCCCATCAGCTCTTACAACCGCCCGGCCTGGGATATTGCCACCCTGGGACAGATGGGCATGCGGGAGTTCTCCGTTGATTTGGATATGGGTAAGAAGATTTATATCGAAAAGGACGAATTTTATAATCCCACGCCGCTGTTTATGCTGTGTGCCAGGAAAGAATGTGAGGAGTGATTTCGCTCCCTATGGTTTTGTAAAAAGAAAGTATGTCTGATACAGGGCATATTTTCTTTTTTTTATGAATTATGTCGATGAAACTCTGGCTCAGGCGGAGAATCCGGCAGAACCGTATTCTTTCCGGTGAGTGAAAATGTGTGGTTGTTATTTTTATTTGAAAAATATCCGGCTTTATGATACGCTTTACTACAAGAGAACGTAAACCTTGTAAAGGCAGGAGTGTAGATTATGGAAGAACAAATTCTGGAAATAAATGGGGATGCTGACCTGGAAGATGCAGGAACTTTAGGATTTGGTGAAAATCGTAATAATGGAGAAAGGGATGTATATCCCGCCAAAATTAAAATCGACAGGGCGCAGTTTTCAATTTTTGAGTTAAAGCGCCGTTACAGCAGAGGAGCCATATGTCTGGATCCGGATTTCCAGAGAAATTATGTCTGGAAAACAAAACAAAAATCAGAGCTGATTGAGTCTGTGCTCATGGGTATTCCTCTTCCGCTGATATACCTGGCAGAGACGATGGAAGGAAATCTGGTGATTGTGGACGGGCGCCAGCGGCTGACAACATTTTTTGACTATATGGACAATAAGTTTCGGCTGGATGGTCTGAAAATCTTAACAGAATTAAACGGATATCTGTTTCATGAGCTGGATGACGATGAGAAAATGAGAAGATATGCGGCAGATATTGAAGATTTTCAATTGGTGATACAGATTATAAAATATCCCACTCCGGATAGGGTGCGCTTTGACATTTTTGACAGAGTAAACCGGGGAGGAACTCCATTGAATAATCAGGAGATGCGAAATGCATTGTATCAGGGAAAGTCCACAAGATTATTGAATACTCTCTCAGAGACAGGGGAATTTAAACGTGCTACAGGAAACTCCGTCAGCCCAGTTCATATGAAAGATAAATATATTATTCTGCGGGCGGCTGCGTTTTATCTTTTTTGGGAAGAACGATTGGTAAAATATAGTGGGGAGAAAGTAATATACAAAAGCGATATCGAGGAATTTCTCGGCTGTACAATGGAATTGCTGAACCGAATGGAAGATAGAGAAATTCAGGAAATTCAGGGATTGTTCGGCAGGGTGATGAAGAAAACAAGGGATGTGCTGGGAGAGAATGCATTCCGTATACCCACAGACGGCACGCGGCGGCGTCCCATCAGCATGACTTTATTTGAAAGCCTATTCTATTTTTTTGCAAAGCTTTCAGAAGGAGAATGCGGGCTGGACCCCATAGAGATTCGCAGCGCAGTGGAAGAAATGCTGGAGGACAGTATATTTCTGGATGCTTTGACCTACAATGTGGACAGTAAAGTGCAAATGGAAAAAAGATTTCAGGTGGTAATGAAAAAGTATAAGGAGCTGATACATGTTAAGCAGGATATTAGTGGAAGGCTATAAAAGTGTTGATCGGATTGAAATGGAGCTGGGAGAATTTACATTGTTGTCTGGAGTGAATTCTTCTGGGAAGTCAACGATTATTCAGGCGCTTTTATACATTGTCCAAGAGCAAAAGCGGGTTAGACAAGGAAATAAAAATGACCAATATATTGAGATGGGAAAATTTGCGGATATTAAGAATCATGTGAAAGGGGCAAAAGCGGTTATATTTGAACTTGATATGGAAGAAAACGGTGGGTTCCATACTTCGAGAATAAAGATCTCAGCAGAAGAAGGTATCACAACAACTATACTGGAGACACCTTCGGAGAAAAAGAGGCCAGACTACACAGAAACACATAGTCTGGTTTATCTTCCAGTGGATCGTATTGGCGTGGAAAAAGCGTATGATTTGCATACAGAAGCTTCGAAGGAAATAGGAAGTCATGGAGAATATACGTATTCTTTTTTGGCGATGTACGGACAAGAGCCAATTCCGGAACCCATGTTCGTGTATGAGACGGGAGAGGTTGGCATGAGTTTGAATAACCAGGTAAATTATTGGCTGGAGTATTTGATGGGATTTCATGTTCAGACAGATATTGTGTCGGATGTTGACCAAGTAGTCGTAACTTACTCCAATGCAAAAAACAATCGTTATTACAGAGCCAAAAATGTAGGAACCGGAGTTACGTATATAGCAGTTCTGGTTATTGCTGCATTGACCTGTAAATCAGGGGATACTCTGGTTGTTGAAAATCCGGAGATTCATCTTCACCCCCGGGCCCAGTCTCGTTTTGTGGAATTTTTGGCATATTTGTCTGCCAGAGGTCTGCAGGTAATTCTGGAAACCCATAGTGACCATATTTATAATGGGGTAAGAAAGTGTGTAAAAAAGAAAACACTGTCAAAAGATGAAACAGCGGTTTATTTTCTGGAATTAGACGAGAGCATGCAGACACAGGTCCATAGGATTAAACTGAATGAACAGGGAGCGGAGGAAAATCATCCTTATGGACTATTTGATCAGTTTGATGATGATTTGGATGAATTACTGGGAATGTAGGAAACTGTATGTTTTCTAAGGAGGGATAATGGAATTACTACTAAATGAGAAATCCTTAGATGGTCAATTCACAAATCTTGATGATTTTTATGAAGTACTTCCTGTTATGAGCAGTAATCTCAGAATTCTACGTAAGTATGGAATTCCCCTGTTGAAACACAGCTCTTTATATAACAGAAAGATTACTCCCAGTCTTACAATTCTGGATCTGCAGAATAGCAGGGGAAAAATAGCTCCAGTACATCGCGATAAGGTAAGAAAATGGAAAAGAGAGCTTTCTTCACTAGCTATGAGTCCTCCATTTTGGGATGATGAATGGCCATGCAGCAGCAATTCTATGGAGGAGGCGGCCAGACGGGGAACAGATGTACTCTCTTTCCCCCATGAAGAATATCAGGATACTGTCGTGCCGGTGCTCTATCAGGGGAGATCGGTATTGGTGAAGTCAGCGGTGACAAAAGAATACTTATTAGAATTATTGCTGGAGAAAAAAACAATCCCAATAATAGATTACCTGAAATCCCGGTACAGCGATGGAAAAATTCGGATGGGACTTACGAAAAATGGCATAGAGAGTGTCTTGGAGTTAGAAAAGAAAGAAATATGGGAATTATGTGCCGCCTTAGACCGGTTTGAACATGAAACATGGCAGGAGATTGGGAAAGATCGTTTCTTCAATTATAAAAGCTATCAGCCGCCGTCAAAAAAGAAGAATTATTTTGATGAATCGATATGCGACAGGAAAATTGACAAATTCCGCTGCGGCCAGCATTCAAAAGTCCGGTGCTTTGGATATAGACAGGAAAATCTGTTTTATATTCTGGCAGTTGAGCGGGATCACAGTATCAGTGATACGGGATGAATAATTTTAAAAACATCATTTTTTCATAAAACCTGGGGCGGC
>CAJURF010000097.1 GCA_910588825.1 uncultured Lachnospiraceae bacterium | reverse complement strand
GGTTTTATGCGGCCTGCAAGTGTTTTTTCTAGTATTCAACTGTTAAACTCCCGCGTGAGCCTAATCGTTTCATTATCATATCACAAACCACATGCCCGCTCAAGGTCTTGGCAGAAAATACGCAGGGATTGGAAATATTAAAAAACTCTAAAAATGCGGCCCCGCCAAAGGGGCAGGCGGGACTTTACACTTTTCGTGCAATACGGTATAATAATTTCATACATTCTCCCGTTATTGTCTAAAAAATAAACTGTCTTTCGACGTTACGAGATTGAGCAGAATAAACAAAACGGAGCTCAAAACCGGCTGACAGTTCCTGGAATAATGAAAAAAATATGGAGGTATTTGAAATGTCGGAAAAAGAGATGATAAAAATATCAATAGAAAAATTTACAAGACTACAAAAGTATATGCGCTTATCTGATAAAAATTCCGAAGCATATCGGGAAATGAAAGAAAGATATACAGAGTTGAAAGTTATATTGACAGCTTCTGGTATCAACCTTACAGAAATCGATTATATCAAAGAGTGAGGGAACTGTAGGAAAATATCTGAAAAGGAGTCTTCCATGAAAATATTAAAAGAATCTAAAAAACGCACATCCGCGGACACCCGTGCCCTCCGGGACACGGTATCGGACATTATTGACCAGGTGTGTACCAGGGGGGATGAGGCGTTAAAAGAGTATAACCTGAAATTTGACCAGTGCAGCAGGGACTCCCTGCGGGTGTCCCCGGAAGAAATCCGGGATGCCTACAGTCAGCTGGACTCCCAGGAGCTGGATGATATGAAGACGGCGCTGGGAAATATCCAGGCATTTGCCCAGGCCCAGAGAGAAACCCTGTCTGAACTGGAGGATTTCAGCCCCATGCCCGGCATCCACCTGGGACACCGTATCCTGCCTGTCAGATCCTGCTGCTGTTATGTGCCTGGCGGCAGTTATCCTCTGTATTCCACGGCCCTGATGCTGGCCGCACCTGCCAAGACAGCCGGGGTGCCCCGGGTCACTGCCTGTTCTCCTGTGGTAAAGAGCACCGGCCGGATACACCCCAAGACTCTGGCCGCCATGGACCTGGCAGGTGTGGATGAAATCTATGCTGTTGGAGGCGCCCAGGCCATTGCCGCTTTCTCCTACGGCACTAAGCAGATTGCCCCTGTGGACCTGATCGTGGGACCGGGAAACCAATATGTGACGGAAGCTAAACGCCAATGTTACGGACAGGTGGGCATTGACTTTGTGGCAGGCCCCAGCGAAGTCCTGATTCTGGCAGACCACACCGCCCGGGCAGATACAGCTGCCGCAGATCTGCTGGCCCAGTCCGAGCACGACCCCAACGCCAAGGGAATTCTCGTCACCACGGACGAGGCACTGGGACTGGCTGTGATAAATGCCGTGGAAAAACAGCTGGAGACACTGGAAACTGCCCCCATTGCCCGGCAATCCTGGAATACTTACGGGGAAGTCCTTCTGGCAGCTTCTGTTCAGGAGGCCGTTGACCTGGCCAATGAGCTGGCGCCGGAACATCTGGAGCTTACCGTGGAGCATCCGGATGAGATTCTTCCTTATTTATATAACTACGGTTCCCTCTTTATAGGCGGACATACAGCCGAAGTGTTTGGAGATTACGCCTCTGGCACCAACCACACTCTGCCCACTCTGGGAGCGGCCCGTTACACGGGAGGCGTCTGGGTGGGAACCTTCCTGAAAACCTGCACCCACCAGAGCATGACCCCCAAAGCCTCTCAGAATCTGGCGCCTCTGGTATCCCGCATGGCGAAAGGAGAAGGTCTGGCCGGACACGCGCAGGCTGCGTTGATCCGGGGCAGAAAATAAATATCAGAGGATTGACAGTATGGGGATTTATGTGGACAAGTCCGGGCTTATCCGATATACAAACAGTGTGTTAGATACCGAACAGCGTTTTATCTGCGTCAGCAGGCCCCGGCGTTTTGGAAAATCAATGGCCGCCCAGATGCTCCTGGCTTATTACTGCAGGGCATATGATTCCAGCAGGCTGTTTCGAGAATTGGCAATTGAAAATGATGATTCTTACACCTGTCATTTGAATCAGTACGATGTATTATTTTTTGATATGCAGAGATTCCTGAACCGGGCACAGACCCCAAATGAGTTGACTGCCTATCTGCAGAAGGCTGTTCTGAAAGAACTGAGAGAAGTGTATGCCGGTTACCTTGACCCAGATGAATCAGAATTGGCGTCCGCCCTGGAACAAATATCTGCCGAGGCTGGGAAAGAATTTATTTTCATTATTGATGAATGGGATTGTGTATTCCGGGAAACTTCCGATAATGCCCGGGCCCAGAAAAGCTATCTGAACTTTCTCAGAGATTTATTTAAGGGACAGCCCTATGTGAAACTGGCCTATATGACAGGAATACTGCCCATCAAGAAATACGGCACACACTCTGCATTAAACATCTTTTATGAGTACTCCATGACATCTCCGAAAGAACTGGCTGAGTATACTGGATTTACAGAGAATGAAGTCCGCAATCTGTGTCTGAAATACAACCTGGATTTTCCGGAAGCGCAAAAATGGTATGATGGCTATAAACTGAAAAACGTTCCTCATATGTACAACCCCAAATCAGTGGTGGATGCCTTGCTGAACGCACAATTCCACAGTTACTGGATCGGCACGGAGACATACGAAGCGCTGAAGGTTTACATGAATATGAATTTCGACGGTCTGAAGGACTCTATTATTGAAATGCTGGGAAATGGAACGTGTAAGATCAATTACAGAAAATTCCAAAACGATATGACCACGTTCAAAAGCCGGGATGATGTACTGACTCTGCTGGTACACCTTGGATATCTCGCCTATGATGAGGAAACACAGGAGGTGTTCATTCCCAATCTGGAGATTTCCGATGAATTTAAAAATGCCTTGGAGGGGGACGGATGGGATACCCTTGCACAGATACTCAATGATTCCGATTCCCTGTTAAACGCCACATTATGCGGTGATGCAGACGCTGTGGCGAGAGGAATTGACAAAGCACATATGGAACATACCTCAATTCTTTCATATAATGACGAAAATTCATTAAGCTGCGTGATTTCCATCGCCTATTTCAGTACCAGAAAAGATTATATACTGTTTCGGGAACTGCCTGCAGGGAAAGGATTTGCGGATATTGTCTTTCTACCCAGGCGTTTCCACGGCAAACCTGCTCTCATTGTAGAATTAAAATGGAATCAATCCCCAGAGGGAGCCATCAGGCAGATTAAGGAAAGAAAGTATGTAAAAGCACTTGATGGTTATGTGGGAGAGGTGCTGTTGGCCGCTGTAAATTATGATAAGAAATCGAAATGCCATCAATGTATCATTGAAAGATTTCAGAAAGAACCCTGTTAAGGAAGTGCCAGCAGATCGTCTTCAGACAACCCCTGACTCTCTGACAGCACCATGCAATAAAACGGAAAACGAACCCGGTGTACTGGTACGTTTTTATGTTTTTTGCATGGTACTCTCGAAAAAAATCCTGCACACTATTGAAATCATACCTTTTATGGTGTTTTCATCACACTCATCCCATGGATATCATGCAATGCTTCCATAACAGCCTCACACATGGTGGGATGGGGAAAAATGCTGTCTGCAATTTCTTCTGCTTTTAATTTCATGTGAATGGCTGTAGTCAGGATCTGAAGCATATCGGAAGCCCTGGCTCCCACAATCTCCGCCCCAATCAGAACATCATCTGCATCCACAATCACTTTTACAAAACCAGCAATGTGGCCGGATGCCTGGGCTTTTCCCAGTCCTTTGAACTCAAAAGTCCCCGTCTTATAATCTCTGCCCGCTTCTTTTCCTTCTCCTTTTAGCTGAAATTCCATTTTTCCAGCTGTGGCAATTTCCGGATTGGTAAATACACATCCAGGTACTGCATGATAAACAGCTGCCTTTTTTGCACCCATAATATTGTCCACCGCAATACATCCTTCTTTAGAAGCCACGTGTGCCAGAAATGGTGTGTTGATAATATCCCCGACAGCGTAAATATTCTCCACACTTGTCTGCAGATATTCATTTACTGCTACTCTCCCCCGCTCTGCCATTTTTACTCCTGCCTGTTCTATACCCGACCCTTTTATAAACGGTGCACGTCCGATGGCTGCCAGAACAAATTCTGCTGAAAGATTCTTACCGCTGGCCAGAGTCACATCCACATGATCTTCAAAAGGATTTACTTCTGCAATGCCGTCACCGCATAACACTTTAATCTTATCCTTCTTAAACTGACGCTGGAGATGCTTATTCACATCTTCATCCATGGACGCCAGCAGCCTGGGCAGAGCTTCTACTATGGTTACCTGTGTGCCCATAGCTGCCAGGAACTGACCGATCTCACATCCGATCACACCGCCTCCCACAATGATTATGGACTTTGGAATCTGATCAAAATCAAGAATCTCATCACTGGTAATGACTCTTTTTCCGTCATATTTGAATAACGGCGGCGTAATAGGCACCGAACCAGTTGCAAGAATTACATAATCTGTAGAGAAGATTTCTTCTGTGCCATCAGCCTTTTTTACTTTTACCGTGTGTTTATCAACCAGACTTCCAAAACCCTCCACCACTGTTACATTATTTTTCTTCAGCAGAAACTGGACTCCTTTTACCAGAGAACCCATTACTTTATTTTTCCGGGCTAAAACTGCAGGATAGTCCACTTTCATTTCCCCGGAAATCTTAATGCCGAAATCTCCTGCTTTCTCAACGGTTTCCAGTGTATCATAGGAGGCCAGAAATGCTTTTGTAGGGATGCATCCCCTGTTCAAGCAGGTGCCTCCAATTTGTGCTTTTTCCACCAGGACTACCTCTGCCCCTTTCTTCGCTCCATAGATAGCCGCCTCGTATCCTCCTGGTCCCCCGCCAATCACAGTAATTTTCATATCTTTTATCCTCCATTTCAGTTGAATATTTGAATATATATTCATTTGTTACGACTACACTATAGATATTTAAAAAGCGAAAGTCAATAACTCTGACAGCTATCCTTCCAAATGGGCAAAAAATATTTCTATTTGGATTAAATCCATAACTCACACAAAGGAAATTCCTCTCTTGATGAAACGAACATAAGAAGGGTGTAAGCCTTCCAAATACACGAAGACTTACACCCTGAAAGATCAAACTATTTCTATAAATCTACATTTTTACAATTGCCACACGGCTTCCCTGCCCCTTTCCTTTCATGAGTCTTGTATACTCGGATAACTTGGCCGGTTTCACCTGTATCACTGCAGAGGCATGAATTCCCAGAAACGCATCTGCTTTTACAGACACCAGTTTTTTTGACTTAATCGTTATCACGGAAAGCTTTTTGCAGCTGTGAAATGCTTTTTTCCCAATTGTCTCTATCCCAGTTCCCATAGTTACAGTTCTCAATTTGGTATCGCCGTTGAATGCATTCGTTTGTATGGCGGTGACTGATTTGGGAATTGTGATGCTCTCCAACGCTCTGCAGCCTGCGAAAGCGCTGCTTCCAATGGTTGTTACCCCAGCTTTCAGATTGACAGATGCAAGCTTCGTACATCCACTAAATGCATTGGTTTTGATCACGGAAGCCGAACCCGGGATGGTAACCATTGCCAGCGCGGTACAATTTCTAAACGCACCTTTTCCGATTGTGGAAAGACCGGCGCTCATTGACGCTGTCTTTAATTTGCCGCACCCCATAAATGCCCTGGCTTTTACCGTTTTGACCGTTTTAGGAATTGCTATGGAGGTGAGCGCGGTACAATTTATAAAGGCTTCTATTCCAATAGAGGTTACGCCTTTTTTCATGGAAACTGTTTTTAATTTCAGACAGTCTGAGAATGCATAATTTCCAATTTGTGTAATGTTTTTACCTATGACTATTGATGTAAGAGTTGTCTGATTTTCAAAAGCACGAGCTCCAATGGAGGTTATCTGGTAAGTGATGCCGTCTATTGTAACCTTATCTGGAATCTTGACAGCTCCAGACGCTGTGGTCCCTGTATATGCAGCCTCGCTCCCTTCCTTCGTCACTTTATATTTGTCAGTTCCATCAGTCAACACAGTACCAACTTTTGGCGCAGTCTGCTGCTCAGGGTCATCGGGGGTCTCATTCCCCGAAACGTCATCTGGATTCTCATTTCCTGATACATCGCCAGGGTTCTCATTTCCTGATACATCGTCTGGATTCTCATTCCCTGATACATCGTCTGGATTCTCATTCCCCGATACATCATCCGGATTCTCATTCCCTGACACATCGTCTGGATTCTCATTCCCCGATACATCATCCGGATTCTCATTCCCCGATACATCATCCGGATTCTCATTCCCTGACACATCATCTGGATTCTCATTCCCCGATACATCATCTGGATTCTCATTCCCCGATACATCATCCGGATTTTCATCAGAGACACTCAAATTTTCCTGTGGATACCCTTCTTCCACTGCCTCTGCATATACTGCCGTACCAAAGCCGCTCAGATTGGAAACTGCCATGGCCGCAGATAACACAAGAACTATAAATCTTTTGCGCATCTATTTCTTCTCCCCTTTCTGATTACCCTATATAGTTGTACTGCTCTGCTGCTTCCTTCCTCACTGCGAAACTGTGTAAATAACCTATTCCATTTACACAGCTTTTCTCCGATGACGCCCAAGATTTACAGAACAGCATATCAGATAATTGTAAAACGTACATTTCATAACCAGAGTTTGGGAAAAATAAACAAATAAGGGGCGAATTCAAAACGATTTTGAGCCCCGTTTTGTTTCTTTTTCCCAAACTCGTGACTCCTGAAAAAACTTCACAATCACTTAAATTACACTATATATTTAAAGCATTATCCCAAAATGTTCCAAACCAACTGTGAATCACAATCTTATAATAGAAAATTTTCTATAATATACATTTTACAAAAAGATTGTGATATAAATTTGTTTGTTTTAATTATATTTCGTTTTTATTTCATTTTTATGTCTTTTTTATTTCATATTTTCTAAAGCAAAGAAAAACAGACTATCTGACCATATAAGGCCCCAGGCCATTTTGTATAAACCGGTCGATACAGGACTGTGTCTGTTCCCATTCTTCCTGCCCCAGACGGATGTTTTTCTTCGTAACGGCAAAACAGCCATTAAACTGAAAACAGATCAGATTCTCCAGTTGACGGGGAGACAAAAGCGACTTTTTTCCAAGCTTCTGCAGAGTCGTTTCCTGAAATCTGGAAAGAACTTTTTCTACCAGGTAAGCACTGAGCGAATCGTCCAGAAAGATACAGTGATATTTGTCGTTTTCCCTTATAAATGTGCAAAAGGGTGTTAGACAGCAGGGTTCTTTTTCTTGGGAAAGAAAAACGTGAGTGGTCAGTTCTCTGGTCTGGGGCAGAATCTCATCCAGAATATCGTCTAATACATCTCTGATATTCTGATAATGCAAATAAAAAGTTCCCCGGCTGATCTCCGCTTTTTTACAAACAGCGGAAACCGTAATTGAATTAAAATCCCTTTTCTTTTTCAATGCTAAAAACGCATCCTTGATTACCTGGCGGGTATATAAGGTCCGCCTGTCTGTTTTCCGTTTCTTTTTCTCTGTCATAGTAAATTCTCCCTTGGGGAACTGCCGGCAAATAATTTACCTGCACTTCCTTATCATTTTATACAAATATTGAACACTCTGTCCGTAAACAGATATATTGTTTAGAATAATACAAAAAGAAAATCTGTGTCAAGAAACGATCCATTTTCCTGAAATGTGTGCAGAAAGCGATCCCCCAGGGGGCTTACTCATTTTCCATGTCATAAGTATACTTCATATATAAACAACTATGAGGAGGAGAAAGAAACATGCAGAAACTATCACTGAGAAATGATAATATCAAGACCCTATTTATCCATCTGACAATCCCGGCAGTCATTTCCCAACTGGTGACCCTGGCCTACAACATCATAGACCGTATTTATATCGGCCATATGCCGGGATCTGGAAGACTGGCGCTGACAGGAGCAGGCGTGTGTATGCCCATCACCATCATCTTATCTGCCTTTGCACAGCTGGTGGGATTTGGAGGGGCGCCCAGGGCCTCCGCCTATCTTGGCAGAAACAATCCGGATGCGGCGGAAAGAACACTTGGAACCTGTGCACTGTTTTCTCTTTGCTTAAGCGCTGTTTTGACGCTTTTTACCCGGGGTTTTTCCGGAGAAATTCTTCATCTATTTGGTGCCAGCAGGGAGATACTGCCTTATGCATCTTCTTACTTTAATATTTATGTACTTGGCACAGTCTTTGTGGAGACCTCTGTGGGACTGGCTTTCTTTATCTCTGCCCAGGGGTATCCCATGACCAGCATGGTCTCCGTACTGCTTGGAGCAGGACTGAATATGCTCCTTGACCCTATCCTGATCTTTGGTTTTCACATGGGGACAGCCGGAGCCGCCGCTGCTACTGTGGTATCACAGGCAGCCTCCTGTATCTGGGTACTTGCATTCCTGCTTGGAAAACGGGGAATGATCCGTCTGCGAATCAAGTATCTTCGTTTCGACTGGAAACTGCTGGCTGCCGCACTGTCTCTTGGCATGTCCCCCTTTGTCCAGATTTTAACGGAAAGCCTGATATCGGTCTGCTTTAACCGTTCTTTATTTCGATATGGCGGAGATATTCCTGTGGGAGCCATGACTATATTTGCCACTGTCATGCAGTTTGTCTCCCTTCCCATCACAGGTATTGCTCAGGGGGCCCAGCCGATTATCAGCTATAATTACGGCGCCGGACGCAGAGACCGTGTGGGCGTATGCTGCAGACTTGTCCTTTGTGCCAGCCTCACGTATTCTGTTTTATTCTGGGCCGCTCTCAGCGTGTTTCCATCCATGTTTCCCCGCATCTTTGCCGAGGAACAGCGTTTTATCGCATACAGCGCTTCCATGAGCGGTTATTTTTTTCCCATGCTTTGGGTGATGGGAGCGCAGATCTCCTGCCAGCTGATGTTTGTAGCCCTGGGAAATGCGAAAGTTTCCCTGTTTCTGGCCCTGCTGCGGAAAGTATTTCTGCTGGTTCCACTAATCTTTCTCATGCCGCTCGTAACGGCTGACCCGGTAAAAGGTATCTTTCTTGCAGAACCTATATCAGATACTCTGGCATGTGCTGCAACCGTCACATTATTTATACAGCAATACCGGGGAGAGCTTTTTTGGAAAAAATACTGCACTGCCGTTCAAAAGAAACTGGACCGTCACGATATTCTTTCCAGATAGGTATTTATAATATCCTCCAGGGTGATTTTCCCCATAGAGCTCTCCGCGTCCTCCTGAACCTTTTTATAATAGTCTGCAAGGGCCAGCTGAATATTCACGCCCACCCCGCATTCCGGGTTGGTGTGGGTATCCAGATGCAGCAGGGGTTTCTCCTTTTCTACTGCCTTATAGATCTCCAGAAGAGTGATCTCCCGGGGCAGTTTCCCCAGCTTGGGAGCAGCCTGTCCACGGGAACTGTGGAGCAGCCCGGCAGCTTTTAACTTGGCCATAATCTGGCGTACATAAGATGGATTGGTACAAATGCTCACTGCAATATCCGAACTGGATACAGTGGAACTTCCGCTCTGCTGAATAAACACCAATATATGCACGGCATCGCTTAATCGCGTAGAATACTTCATAGTTTTTATCATTCCTTTCGCTTCGCTCAAGGCACAAACAAGACATGAAA
>CAJURF010000096.1 GCA_910588825.1 uncultured Lachnospiraceae bacterium | reverse complement strand
GAAGAAAAAATCCCTATTTTATGCAGGGTTTAGAGTTTCGCAATCGCCTAATAAATATAAAGAGAAAGCGAGGAAAGTAAGAAATGGAGAAACTGAGAAGAACGAAAAAAATAGGGGGGGGGTAGAAGGATAGCAGTCGGACTGCTCACGGCATTCATATGCCTGCTTCTGCTGCCAGTTTATCCCAAAGCCGCCGCACCCAAAATCAGCAGTAAAAAGATTTCCCTGGTGGTGGGGAATACGAAGACGCTGAAGATGAAAAACACAAAGAAGAAGGTAAAATGGACCAGCGGAAAGAACAAAGTGGTAAAAGTATCACAAAAAGGCGTGGTGACAGCACGAAAAAAAGGCAGTACCACGGTTACTGCAAAAGTATCCGGCAGGAAATATACCTGCAGAGTGACGGTAAAAGACGCGAAGCTGAGTACATACCGTCTGTCGCTTAGAGCCGGAGGCAGTAAAAAGCTGAAACTGACAAATTCCAAAGGAAAAGTGAAGTGGTCTTCTACTGACAGAAGCGTGGTAAAAGTATCCCAGACAGGTGTTGTGGCTGCAGTGAAACCGGGAACAGCTGCTGTTAAAGCAAAAGTAGCTGCCAGTACATATCAGTGTAAAGTAACAGTAAAAGAAGATGGCAATAGTACAGTACCAGGAGAGACAGGAACACCTACAGGGACACCGGGAGAAACGGGCACACCCACAGGAACGCCGGGAGGAACGGGAACACCTACAGGGACACCGGGAGAGACAGGGACGCCCACAGGAACACCAGGAGAGACGGGAACGCCCACAGGGACACCAGGAGAGACAGGGACGCCCACAGGAACACCAGGAGAGACGGGCACACCCACAGAAATTCCGGAGACACCGGCCGCACCTCCGGATGCCGAGGCTGTAACCCTTGATTTTTATACAGCAGGAGGTGGAGATTTCATCTGTGGTATCTCGCAGACGGAAGTACAGTTTGCACTGGATGCTGATACGATTAATGTAAAAGTTCAGATTTTGGATGCTCTGGATGAAGTTGTATATGAACAGGAAATCCCAACCTGCAGGAGAGGAGAGACTTATAAAGTCCAGTGGGATGGAAAGAAACCGGATGGCAGCTATGTAGGAGACACCTCCTGTTATGTGAAGATAATTGCAGGGGAAAAAGAAAGTAAGTCCGATTATCTGACAGCTATGTCGGTCAGCGATTTTGAGGGCGGAAACGGTTCCCAGGCAAATCCTTATCAGGTGGTTACACTGGATCATCTGAGAAAAGTGGGCCAGCATAACAAGTGCTATTTTATTCAGACCGCTGATATTGATGCAGGGTATGAAAACTTTACAGCCATGTTCCGGAGCGATAATCCTTTTGTGGGGACTTATGACGGAAACGGGAAGAAAATTTCTAATTTGTTGATTAGAAATACTTCGGATGGAAAAGGTACAGCTGTTTTTTATAGTGTGGGTCAAGATGGAGTATTGAAAAATATGGTATTATCAAATTGTACCTCGAATTTATATATTGAACAGAATGTAGATGGTTATGGGGCATGTTTGGCGGTGGAAAATTCTGGAAATATCCAGAAATGTGAGTTGGAAAACTGTCAGGTGATTGTAAATGGGCTTGGCTCTGCAGGTGTTTATGGCGGAATGGTTTCGATGAAACAGACTGTATCTGGGGTAGCAGCGGATTGTATAATCAGAGATTGCGCCATTACTGCCAAAGATAGTGTAGGCCGAGTGGGAGGAATTTCCGCGATAAATGAGGGTAAAATTATTAATTGTACAGTAGAACGGTTAAATGGAACCTCAATTGGAAGTGACCAGTATCAGTTTGGCGGTATAATGAGAGCAAGGATTGGGGGAATTGCAGCAGAAAACGTAAGCGGAGCCAGTATTATAAGCGTAAAAGTCAATGGGTCGAAGCTGAAAACACAAGGACGTGGACGCGAGGCTGGCGGTATTGCAGCTGTTAATGACGGCAGTATTATGGGATGGGGCTGGAATAGTTCTGATGGAGAATTGATTGGAGATACAACTGGTGATTGTTGTGCTGTAAATAACGGCCTTACAAATCCATAATTTAAATTCTTATTCATTCGTGTCTTAAACATTCGCAGCAGAAGTGGCGGTTTGCTTTAACAGAATATATTGTGTTGTTGTGTTGACATAAAGGGGCAGGGCAAAAGTTCTGCCCCTTTGTGGGATTATTGCTATAGACTTAACAAAGTGGCACAGGCGGTTATTTCAAAGATATCAGGCAGAAGCCTGTTAAACTTGAACGCTTGGTTGAAATTGCAAAAAATAAAAAAGGGATATTCGCAAAAAAATATAACACAAGCAAACTGATTTGTATATAAAATTTTAAGCTAAACTTTAGTAGTCAAAAGTCATTAGATGGTATATAATGATAGAAACCAGAACTGTATATCTGATTTATGGTATTCACAAAAAGAGGAATAGATTTGAATGATGTAAATGTTTTAAAACGAATTGAAAAAATATTTCCTGATTATTTTCAAAGATTTAAATTGCCAGATGGTGCGAGGGAAGAATTAATAAAAGTATATAGAGCTTGCAGAAGTGGAAAATGTGATAAGAACTCTTTTTTACCTTCTTTTGAGGAAAATGGCTGTGTAATCAATCTTTTAGTTGATTTGACGTATCCTGGACAATATTCCCTATCGAAGTTCGAAAAAACTAAAGATGGAAAAGGTTTGCAGGTGTTATATCTGATATGAAGGTTCCTTGCCAAATTGCAGTTGGAGAGACCAATCCCATACATGGATTGGTACAACGGACGAAGGAAAGAGTAAAGAAAAAAACATCACATGTTATGTAAATGATAATAGGGATATTTTTATAAGCGTATGCTGTCAAAATAATGAAAAAGGATGTAAGGGGTTACTTGGAAAAACTGATGGAATAAGCATTGTAAATATGCTTCAGGATAAGATAACAATTCGGCAATTGCTATTAGAGCATTCATCAGGAAAGATATCTGTTGATTATGTGGAAAATACTGGATATGCAGCAGATGAAGAGTTTGAAGATGAGATTAATTACTTTTTGTCGCTAAGTTGCTGTATATCTTATGATAGGGAATGCTATAAATGTGCTTTGGGATAGTAAAAAGATTTATTATTACGATAATAAAGGGGTTATAACACCATAATAAATGTCCGGATGCAGTGAAAGGCAAAGGGCGGGGCGAAAGTCCTGCCCTTTGCGGCCAGTCTGCCGTATGGATTCCACTATTCTTTTATCTTATCAATATCTGTAAGAGTAACACCTGCTGTATTTAACAAGGCTTTTAAAGTTAAGTATTCGTCTTTCATTTTAGCATATGTTTCTGCGGCGTTTTCCTTTTTCGCTAATATCATGTATTCCTGAATTTTTTTGAATTCATCCATGGCAGCTTTAATAATTTCGAGTCCACTTGGCATAATTTACCTCCTTAATTAATGGCGGAGCGTTTTCAGAAAATTTCACACACTCCAGCATACGTTACTACAGCCATTATAGCGGTAAATTTCAAAAGTGTAAAGATTTCCCCATATTTTTAACAATATTCACAAATTTCAGGAGGTGCCGCCAGTGAAAACTATGGTAGAAAAGGAACCCAGTAAAAAACCCCAGAAACTGTTTTTGGCAGTCGGCATAGCCCTGCTGGCAGTCATTTATCTGATTCTGTGTGCCGTTGTGGATGAAAACCACACCCTGCCGGGAATGAAAATAAACGGCATCCGTGCAGGTGGAAAGACAGAAAAAGAGATTGTAAAACTTCTGAAACAGGAGCGGAAAGTATGCCGGGAAAATGCGGTATTTACCGTCACGGCGGCTGATACAGATTATCAGATCCAGGTGGGGGATGCGCTGGATGCTGACAGCCGAGCGTTTGCGGAAAATATGCTGCGGCCGGGAAAGAGCATATTTGCAGCCAGGGGCCTGCATCTGCTGCGCTCGCTGCTGGGGGGATACCATCTGGAATTTCTGCCGGAATTAAAAGACCCAGAGGCCATACATCAGTCTATTGTGGACAGCGGTATTCTGGAGAGCGCCACCACCACACAGACCAGCTGTATCTTACAGGACCGGCAGCTGATTTTTACCATGGGCGTGGCAAAGGATGATACTGTGGACGAAGAAAAGCTCGCAGACCAGATTGCAGAGTCGGTGAAGAAGGGAGAGTACCAGGCGTCCTTCGCGTGTCCTTTAAAGAGAGGCGTGGTAACTCCGGTGGACATGGATCTGGTAGTGGAGAAAGTCTGCGTGGAACCGGCAAATGCCACCCTGGACCCTCAAAACGGCTATTCAATAGTGGACGCTGTGACGGGAGTCAGCTTTGACAGGGAGGAGGCCGAAAAAAAGCTGGACAGAGCCAAAGAGGGCAGTACCGTAGTGGTAGACTTAATCTACACGGAGCCGGAAATATCCACCCAGAATCTGAAAGAGCATCTTTTTAAAGATAAACTTGCCACCTATACCACCCAGGCGGCAGGTGTGTCAAACCGAACCATGAATATCAGCCTTGCGGCACAAAAATGCAATGGCATGATTTTACTGGCAGGAGACGTATTTTCCTTTAATAACACAGTGGGAGAGCAGACAGAAGAAACAGGATTTAAAATGGCAAACGGTATTTTGGACGGACAGATCGTGCAGGTGTACGGCGGGGGAATCTGCCAGGTATCCTCCACAATCTTTGCCGCGGCACTTTATGCCAATCTGGAAATTGTAGAGAGGTGGAATCATGATTTCGTATCCAGCTATATTCCGGCAGGTGTGGATGCAGCTGTGGCCTGGGCGGCGCTGGATTTTCAGTATGCCAATAACACTGCTTATCCGTTGAAAATGGAGGTGTCCTATGTGAATGGGAATCTGACTGTGGATTTGTGGGGAACCAAGACAGATGACGCCATAGTGGAGCTGGCCACGGAGACAGTGAGCGACGTTCCCGGCAGCAATCTGGAGCTGGATACCTATCGGTATGTGTACAATGGCGACCGCAGCCAGGCGTTTATTGAAAAAGTGACACACAGTTCTTATCTCAGATAGAAAAATTGCGGTAAAAATTCAAAGAAACACGGGCTTGAAAAAATACTGTCCTGTGGTTATAATAAGGAGAATATTGAAAAATTAGGAGAATAATGACAATGGAAAAGACGATGGATAAGATCGTAGCGCTGGCAAAATCCAGAGGGTTTGTATACCCGGGCTCGGAAATATACGGCGGCCTGGCAAATACCTGGGATTATGGAAATCTAGGCGTGGAGTTAAAAAATAATGTAAAAAAAGCATGGTGGAAAAAGTTCGTACAGGAGTCTCCTTACAATGTGGGTGTGGACTGTGCAATTCTGATGAATCCTCAGACTTGGGTGGCTTCCGGCCATTTGGGAGGTTTTTCTGACCCTCTGATGGACTGTAAAGAATGCCACGAACGTTTCCGCGCAGATAAGCTCATCGAAGACTTCTGTGAGGAGAAGGGCATTGCGCTGGAGGGAACCGTGGATGCCTGGTCCCAAGAAGAAATGGCATCATATATACAGGAGCATGAGATTCCCTGTCCCACCTGCGGAAAGCATAATTTCACAGAAATCCGCCAGTTTAACCTGATGTTTAAGACATTCCAGGGAGTTACAGAAGATGCAAAAAATACAGTTTATCTGCGGCCGGAGACCGCTCAGGGTATTTTTGTGAATTTTAAAAATGTGCTCCGCACTTCCAGAAAGAAAATTCCTTTTGGCATTGCCCAGATTGGAAAGTCTTTCCGCAATGAGATCACACCGGGCAACTTTACATTCCGTACCAGAGAGTTTGAACAGATGGAGCTGGAATTTTTCTGTGAACCGGGGACAGATTTGGAGTGGTTTGCTTATTGGAAGAAGTTCTGTCTTGACTGGCTCAGTTCACTGGGACTGAAGGAAGATGAGGTGCGTTACCGGGATCATGATCAAGAAGAATTATCCTTCTACAGTAAAGCTACCACGGACGTGGAGTTTTTGTTCCCCTTTGGCTGGGGAGAGCTGTGGGGAATCGCGGACAGAACCGACTATGACCTGACACAGCACCAGAACGTTTCCGGACAGGACATGGCTTATTTTGACGACGAGAAAAAAGAGAAATACGTTCCCTATGTGATTGAGCCTTCCCTGGGAGCAGATAGGATGGTTCTGGCATTTTTGTGCAGCGCTTATGATGAAGAAGTGCTGGATAAAGGCGATGTGCGGACAGTGCTCCATTTCCATCCTGCATTGGCGCCTGTGAAAATTGGTGTGCTTCCTCTGTCGAAAAAATTGGCAGAAGGTGCTGAGAAGATTTATCAGCAGTTGAGTAAATACTATAACTGTGAATATGATGACCGGGGAAATATTGGAAAACGTTACCGCAGACAGGACGAGATCGGCACGCCCTACTGCGTAACCTATGATTTTGATTCAGAAGAAGACGGTGCAGTGACCGTCCGTGACCGGGACAGCATGGAGCAGGAGCGGGTGAAAATTGAAGACCTGGAAGCTTACTTCAGGGAAAAACTTGACTTTTAGAGAGGAGATTTTGCAATTATGAAAGGAAATGTAATAGTAGGACAGTCCGGCGGCCCCACAGCGGCGATTAATTCCAGTCTGGCAGGGGTCTATCGTACAGCAAAAGACAGAGGGGCAAAGAAAGTATATGGTATGCGGTTCGGAATTCAGGGGCTGCTGCAGGAAAAATATGTGGATTTATCTGAGCATATTGCCACAGAGCTGGATGCAGAACTTCTGAAAAGAACACCGGCTGCTTACCTTGGGTCCTGCAGGTATAAACTGCCAGGTATCCACGAAGATGTAACCGTATATGAACGTATTTTCGAAATTTTAGAGAAATTAGATATTGAAGCCTTTATCTATATCGGTGGAAATGACTCCATGGATACCATTAAGAAATTGTCCGACTATGCCATCATCAAGGGACATTCCTGCAAATTCGTGGGATGCCCCAAGACAGTGGATAATGACCTGGCTCTCACAGACCACACGCCTGGATACGGCAGTGCGGCAAAATATATTGGAACTTCTCTGAAAGAAATTATCCGGGACAGCTTCTGCCTAGAATATGACAAAGGCCTGGTTACTGTTGTGGAAATTATGGGAAGAAATGCAGGATGGCTGACAGGGGCTGCTGTTTTGTCAAAAGGTGAAGACTGCACAGGACCGGATCTGATCTATCTGCCAGAACTTCCCTTTGACGTAGATAAGTTCATGGACAAAGTCAGAGAGCTGCTCAGCAAGAAACCTTCTGTTGTGGTGGCTCTGTCTGAGGGAATCCGTGATGCCAGCGGAACCTATGTATGTGAGCTGGGAACAGCGGCTGATTATGTGGATGCGTTCGGACACAAGCAGCTCACTGGAACAGCAGCATATCTGTGCAATGTAATTGCAGGGGAGCTTGGATGCAAAACACGTGCCATTGAGCTGAGTACACTGCAGCGCGCGGCATCCCATCTGGCATCCCGTGTGGACATTCTGGAGGCTTACCAGGTAGGCGGCGCAGCTGTGAAAGCGGCGGATGAAGGGGATACAGGAAAGATGGTTGTTCTGGAGCGTTTATCAGACGATCCCTATCAGTGCGGAACAGAAGTAAAAGATGTGCATAAGATTGCAAATGATGAAAAACTGGTTCCAAGGGAATGGATTAACGAAGAAGGCACCTATGTGACAGAAGACTTTTTAACTTATGTGAAACCGTTGATTCAAGGGGATGTATCTCCGATTATGGTGGATGGCATTCCCAGACATTTGTTTAAGCACACCATCTAACTTTAGCATTTATTGTTATTTTTGGTTATATGTCCTTGACGAATGGTAAAAATATCTATAAAATAGATTGTTGAGAATGAACGATTAGGAGGATTTTGAAATGGCAAAATGGGTTTATTTATTCAAGGAAGGCAATGCCGACATGAGAAACCTGCTTGGCGGAAAAGGTGCAAACCTGGCTGAGATGACCAATCTGGGGCTGCCAATCCCACAGGGATTTACGGTGACCACAGAGGCATGCACCGATTACTATGCCAGCGGAAAACAGATTACTGAGGAAATCAAAACTCAGATTTTTGAAGCATTGGCTGTTCTGGAAAAGGAACAGGGCAAGGCATTTGGAGATACAGAAGATCCCTTATTGGTATCTGTTCGTTCTGGAGCCAGGGCATCTATGCCGGGTATGATGGATACAATTCTGAATCTGGGTCTGAACGATGTGGCAGTGGAGGGCTTTGCCAAGAAGACTGGAAACCCAAGATTTGCATATGATTCATACAGAAGATTTATCCAGATGTATTCAGACGTGGTTATGGAAATCCCCAAATCTCATTTCGAGAGAATTCTGGATGAAGAAAAAGAATCCAGGGGAGCAAAATTCGACACCGATCTGACTGCAGATGATTTGAAAGATATCATCGTTAAGTTTAAAAGCATTTATAAAGATTCTCAGGGTGAGGAATTCCCGCAGGATCCCAAAGATCAGCTGATGGGAGCCGTAAAAGCAGTATTCCGTTCCTGGGACAACCCCCGTGCGATTGTTTACCGCCGTATGAATGATATTCCAGGAGACTGGGGAACAGCTGTAAACGTACAGGCCATGGTATTCGGCAACATGGGAAATACCTCCGGTACTGGTGTTGCGTTTACCAGAAACCCCTCTACAGGAGCAAAAGGTATTTACGGTGAGTATTTGATCAATGCCCAGGGCGAGGACGTGGTGGCAGGTGTGCGTACACCTCAGCCAATCACCAAACTGGAAGAAGATATGCCTGAGTGTTATCAGGAATTCATGAATATTGCCCAGAAGCTGGAAGGCCATTACCGTGACATGCAGGATATGGAATTCACCATTCAGGAAGGCAAGCTGTATTTCCTGCAGACACGTAACGGAAAGAGAACTGCCCAGGCTGCACTGCAGATTGCCTGCGACCTGGTAGATGAAGGAAAGATTACAAAAGAAGAAGCCGTGACCAGGATTGAGGCAAAATCTCTGGATCAGTTGCTGCATCCTACATTTGATGCAGATGCGCTGAAGGCTGGTGAAGTAATCGGCGAAGCTCTGCCGGCATCTCCGGGGGCAGCTGCTGGTAAAGTATATTTCACTGCTGACGAGGCAAAAGCTGCTCATGAAGCAGGAGAACGTGTGGTACTGGCCCGTCTGGAGACTTCTCCCGAAGACATTGAGGGTATGCATGCGGCAGAAGGTATTCTGACAGTCCGCGGTGGTATGACATCTCACGCAGCAGTGGTTGCCCGTGGTATGGGTACTGCATGCGTATCTGGATGCGGTGAGATTATCATGCACGAAGAAGAAAAATATTTTGAGCTGGGCGGACACACCATCAAAGAAGGAGACTACATTTCTCTGGATGGTTCCACTGGTAAAATTTATCTGGGAGATATCCGCACAGTGGAAGCTTCCATTGGCGGAAACTTCGGAAGAATCATGGAGTGGGCAGACAGTTTCCGTACACTGAACGTCCGCACAAATGCTGATACTCCTGCAGATACAAAGAACGCAGTGAAACTGGGAGCAGAGGGAATTGGTCTGTGCCGTACTGAGCATATGTTCTTTGAAGCAGAGAGAATTCCCAAAATTCGTAAAATGATTCTCTCTGATACACCAGAGGCAAGAGAGCAGGCTCTGAACGAACTGATTCCATTCCAGAAGGCTGACTTCAAAGGAATGTACGAAGCGTTGGAAGGCAAGCCCATGACGGTACGTTATCTGGACCCGCCGCTTCATGAATTTGTACCCACAGATCCTCAGGATATTGCAGAGCTGGCAAAAGATATGGGGCTGACACCGGAAGAAGTGCAGACAAGATGTAATGATCTTCACGAATTCAACCCCATGATGGGACACAGGGGCTGTCGTCTGGCTGTTACCTATCCGGAAATTGCTAAGATGCAGACAAGAGCAGTTATGGAAGCTGCCATTGAAGTAAGCCAGGAAAAAGGCTATGAGATTGTACCGGAAATCATGGTTCCCCTGGTAGGCGAGAAAAAAGAGCTGAAATTTGTGAAAGATGTAATCGTAGAGACTGCTGAGCAGGTGAAGAAAGAAAAAGGTTCTGATATGGAATATCATATTGGTACTATGATCGAAATCCCAAGAGCAGCTCTGCTGGCAAATGAAGTGGCAGAAGAGGCGGAATTCTTCTCATTTGGTACAAATGACTTAACACAGATGACATTCGGCTTCTCCCGTGACGATGCAGGCAAGTTCCTGGATTCTTATTATAAGAGTAA
>CAJURF010000095.1 GCA_910588825.1 uncultured Lachnospiraceae bacterium | reverse complement strand
TTTTTTTATACCAGCCAATGAAGAAATAAGAAGGATCGGAAAAGTCATTGGGAAGGTGGAGGAAGATCAGAGAGGAGAATTAGGCTATGAGCAATAAAGAAAGAGCGATGCAATTACTGGAGGATATTCCAGAAAATAAACTGGTTTTTATTGTGGAAATGCTGGAAAATATAAAAGCCTATGCAGGAGAAGAAATAGAGCCTGATAAATGGGATTTGGAAATGATAGAACGTTCTAAAATGGAAAATGACGGTAACGGAATCCCGATAGAAAAATTAGCGGAAGAGCTGGGGATAACATTATGAAGTATAAAATTATTGTTCAAAAATCCGCTGAAAAGTTTTGAGAAAGCAAAACAAGAAAACACAAGAAAGATTATTGGGCGCAATCTATAAACTCCCATACGGCACGGGCATTAAAAAATTACAAGGCCACAATATGTACAGGATGAGGGTGGGAAGCATAAGGATTTTATATACCATTGATGATGTTATAAAGATAATATCAGTAGAAGATATAGGCAATCGTGGAGATATATACAAAAACCTGTGATAATATTGCAGATTTGTCAAACCGAAAGACCGCCCGGTGTCTCCATCACCGGACGGCAGTAAAAAATTTTTTTAATTTTATCTTTAATAACTAACAAAGACCCTGTAGCAAGATATTGTATCTTTTTCGTTTTAATTCACAGTATCTTGTGTTAGTTACCGCGACCCTTATATTATCAGCGTCAATGATGGAAAAAAATTCCGTTCTGATATAACTTTTGAACAATTGTGCTCCCTTTATCTACTGGATAAAAATTTGCGCAATTCGGTTATCGCTGCCATGCTGGATTTAGAAGAACATATCAAAGAAGCGGCAGCAGATGTCATTGCCAAATCATTTGATGTTAACCAAAATGACTATTTGCTTTACAAAAATTATCAAAACAAACGAAAATATAAATCTCGTTTTACATTAAGCGGCGTCCTAAAAACTTTAACAAATACATTAGAAACCGATAAAGAGCCTATTCACCACTACCAGACCAAATATGGAATTGTTCCTCCATGGATATTGTTTAAAAGACAACGAAGAAAAAGAAGATTAGTCCAGAGAGAGCGGAGCTGCCGCCCTCCCCGCCAAAAATACTGCGCATTTCATATTAATTCTGATAATACAGTTTCTACAGCGCAATCATATCCTGTAGTGTCTTAGGCCCTGCGATCCCGTCCACGCCGCCGCAGATTCCCGGTGAAACCTTTTCTCTGGCTTTCTGGTACTCTTTGATGGCGTACACGGTGTTGTCTCCGCAGTCCTTATCCAATTTCAACGGCTTGCCGTCTTTTCCTACAAAGTCCCTGGCTTTTAATATCTGCTGAACCAGCATTACCTGATTTCCAAAATCTCCCTTTTTCACTGTGGAAATTTCAAACATATAGCTTCCTCCTGCAATTGATGATGTCTCCGGATATCGTAAAACCACATTCCACGGATAGTTTCTGTATGGACGGATGAGAAATTCCTTTCCTGTCTGATCTCCCGGCCTGCCCCCTGTAGCTGTATTTTTCTCATTGATAGAGGCTTCCACTTCTTTCCCATTCCCACAGTACATAGCCGTATGATGAACATGGTTCAGCAGCACATCTCCACGCCTCAGTCCTTTCCCGTCAGCTAAGCCTATCTTTGCTGTCACATTTTGAAAACCACATGCCGCAAACACCCGATACATATTTCCTGTATAAGAAGCGCCTTTGGATTTCACTGGAACTCCAGCGTTTTCCCACGCCTGAATGATTGCACTGGAACAGTCATAATCTCCTCTTTCACCCCAGCGGTACGTCTGATCATAGCCATGAGAATTATCATTTGCCCAGTTTTCCATCTGACGAACCGCTTTTTCTGTTTTTGTCATAGCATCTTCCTCCTTTATACCCCTATAGTATATTCATATTCCGCACTAGATGCTATTGACTCCTTCACTCTTCCAGGGGCAGTTCAAACCAGAACATCACGCCATTTTCACAGTTTTCCACCCCGCATCTTTCATGATGGGATTCCATAATGGCCTTCACAATGGAAAGTCCAATGCCGCTGCCCCCATATTCCCTGGTATGGGCTTTATCTACTTTATAAAATTTTTCCCATACATGTTCCAGAGCATCTTCTGGTATAGGATTGCCGGTATTAAAAACTGCAACACGTGCTTTATCCCCCTGCCTGTACACATTCACGGCAACAATCCGTTCATAATCCAGATGGTTCAATGCATTGGTGAAAAAATTCGTCACCACTTCCTCAATCTTGAATTCATCCGCCCGCACATACACAGGAGCCTGATTCTCGTCAAATTGAATCCGCGCCTCCCTCTGCTGGATGAGTATTTCCGAATTCTGCAGCAATCCTTTGATGAGGGCTATGATGTCGAAACGTTCCATAAGCAGTTCATCGTACCCAAATTCCAGTTTATTTAAGGTCAGAAGCTTTTTCACCATAATATTCATTTTGGAAGACTCGTCCATAATGACTTCACAGTAAAATTCCCTGCTCTCCACATCGTCCATGATGTTGTCTTTTAATCCTTCTGCATATCCCTGGATCAGAGCGATGGGCGTTTTCAACTCGTGAGATACATTGTTTAGGAACTCTTTTCTCATTTCATCAATTTTTACTTTTTCGGCAATATCCTGCTCCAGCTGTTTATTTGCTGTCTGCAATTTTAAAATAGTCCGTTCCAGCTGCTCAGACATCCTGTTGAAATTTTCCCCCAGCAAATCCACCTCATTGCTGTGGCGGCTCCGGTATTTTGTGTGGAAATCCAGCGCGGCCATACGCTGGGAAATGGCTGTCAGCTCGGAGATGGGTTTGGTCAGATGATTGGTAATCAGCCAGATAATGATACCGCTGACAATGATGATGACAATCCCCACATAAATATAAAACATATTGGAAATAGCCGCGCTCTCCCGGATACTCTCCAGTGGAGAACGTATCATGCAGGAATTGCCGTTGCTGAATTCTCCCCAAAGTTCCAGATACCGCATACTGGACGTCCGGTCCAGGCTTTTCTGGATCACATAATGGTCCGTACGCCTGAGAACTTCTTTTCTCTCCTCATCAATTCCCGTCTGATAGCCGAACAGACTGGCCTCCATCCGGTCCACGTCCCGCTCCTGAACATTATAAATCAATGCCTGCCCCTGCTGGTTGGTAATAATCCAGGTCAGGTTATTTTCCCAGGATGACTTTTTCAGTTCACTGGGCACTGGTACATTTACCATCTCACCTGCTGACGCCTGGTCCAGTTCCACGTCAAAACTGTCCAGACTGCTGTAAGCCTCTTTCAACACAATCATCTTTTTGGAAATATAGTATTCCTCCAGAAAAAAACCATTGATCACAGCAATCACCGCCACTGATAAAAGCGTCATGCCGATAAAAATCAGGGCAAGCTGATTCCGGATTGAATATTTTATTTCCCTGCCTCGAATTTGTAGCCCATCCCCCATACTGTTTTAATCAATTCTCCTTTTTCTCCCATTTTACTGCGGAGTTTTTTTACATGTGTGTCAATTGTCCTTGCATCGCCAAAATAATCATAATTCCATACGGAATTCAAGATTTTCTCCCTAGAAAGAGCAATTCCCTCATTCTCTACAAAATAAGACAGGAGTTCAAATTCTTTATAGCTCAATTCCATGGGTTTTCCATCCAGAGTCACCTGGTGGGCCGCCTTGTTGACACAGATACCCCCCGCCTCCAAAACCTCCTCCTGATTGGCAAGATTCGTCCGCCTCAAGATAGCCTCCACCCTGGCCACCAGAATCTTCGGGCTGAAAGGTTTCGAAATATATTCATCCACACCCAGCTCAAATCCCAAAAGCTCATCCCTCTCATCACCCCGGGCCGTCAGCATGATAATAGGCACTTTGGAATACTGCCGGATCTCCCGGCATACTTCCCAGCCATCCATCTTTGGCATCATCACATCCAGAATCATCAGTGCAATGTCTTTTTCCTCAAAGAAAATGTCCACCGCTTCCGCGCCGTTTTCAGCCTCTATCACCTGAAATCCACTTTTCACCAGAAAATCTTTTACTAATTTCCTCATCCTGCTTTCATCATCAACCACAAGTATTTTCAACTGTTCCATGGCTCTCCCTCCTGCTGACCATTATATACGATATATCTAGACTATAACAGATAAGTTTGTTAAATATGTGAACAATATCATTTCCTCCAAAAATCTGATACCTCATCTCTTTGCAGGGTGCTATATTTATTTTTTGACAATGCTTTGGGCTTGATTTTATTCCGGTCCTGCTTTAAAATAGATTCTATGGGGTTTTCCGCATCCCCGTCCATAATAATTAAAAGTAAATGTAGGAGGCAGAGTATGCAGAAACGTATTTTGGTCGTAGATGACGACACAATGAATTTGAAAAGGACAAAAATGATCCTAGAGAAGTATTATGACGTACTCCTTGCAGAATCAGGGAAGGAAGCGCTTGAAATGCTCGAAACTGAACTGGTTGATCTGGTCCTTCTTGATATAGCAATGCCGCAGATGAACGGTATCGAAACTTTTAAGCACATAAAAGATTTTACGGTTAAGATACCTGTGATTTTTTTGACGGCATCAGGGTATGAGGAGGACGTTCGGACCGCCATCAATCTGGGTGCAGTTAACTATCTGAAAAAACCGTTTTTCCCACAGGACCTGCTGAAGCGGGTTGCAAAAGGACTGGAGGAACAATGAGAACAGAAGAACAGACCAGTATGCACCTGCTTTTAGCCAGTGTCGTCAGTATATTCGGTGTAATGCTGATCTTAATCATAATAGCCATGTCCTGGGAAGCTTGGATGGTTCCTGTCATTTTAATCGGTAATTCTCTCGTGTGGTGTCTTCACATTGGAAGGACCGGTTCAGGAACCTTTTATGAAAATCTATGTACTGGATTGCTGATGATCGGATTTTTTTTCTTTGGAGTACACAGCAGCACCCTTTTTGATATGCCTGCCGTGGCATGTATCGTAATCTTTATTTTTTCCATGTTTAACAAAAAGCGTCTGTTGTACATGGCGTTTGGCCTATATATACTGATACTTCTGTATCATTTTTTTATCCTGCACACCATCAACCATCATATGGGGACGCTGAATGTCCTCCGTTTAATGATCGGCGCCATGATAACGGCAGGTACAGTATCAATTGCAAAATACCGGATCAACAGAAGGAATGAGGTAAAGAAAAGGTACAACGGCATCATTACAAGACTGGAAAAAACAAGCCGTCAGAATGCGGGCTTTCTGTCGAATGTATCCCACGAACTGCGCACACCTATCAACATGGTACTCGGAATCAGCGGTGTCATATTAGACAAAGACATTCCACCGGAAATTCAGACGGATGTGTTTTCCATACAAATAGCAGGAAAACGTTTGTCCAATCAGATCAATAATATGCTGGACTATACTGAGATTGTAGAGGGAACGCTGATACCGGCTCAAAGACCTTATATGATCACTTCAGCTCTCAATGATATCATTACAATGACCGCCATGCAGAGTAATAGCAGTCATCTGGAGATGGTATTTGATATCGACCCTTCTATACCGGCAGTCCTGATTGGAGATGTGGAAAAAATCTCCCATGTCTTGAAAATTTTGCTGGAAAATTCCCTCAAATTCACAGAAGAAGGCGGCATTAATGTCTGTATTGGACATCGGCGGGAAAGTTACGGAATCAATCTGATCATAGATATTTATGATACTGGGATCGGCATGACAGAGACTCAGATTGAACAGATGTGTGACGATTTTTACCAGGCAGACAGTGGAAGCAGCCGTTTTGCAGGAGGGCTGGGACTAGGTCTTCCCATTGCCCGGGGCCTGCTGGATGCTATGGGCGGGTTTATCTTTTTCGACAGCGAGGAACAGCAGGGCCTTCAGGTCCACATCACCATCCCTCAGGGAATTGAGGATGACACACCAGCTATCGTAGTCTCTCATCCAGAGAAGCTGTGCATCGCTTGTTATTTCCGCCCGGAAAGATTCAACAGCGATGAGGTCAAAAAATATTATGACAATATGATCTTACATATGGTAGAAGGGCTTGGTATTGAGGGATATAAGGCACACAATTTTGACGGACTGCTGAAACTGATGCGCAGCCATGCCTTGACCCATGTGTTTATCTCACAGTCTGAGTACGAAGAGAACAGTTCTTATTATGAGGATTTGACTGACACAATCCAGGTGGTTGTAATCGTCGAGCAGAAATTTATGCTGGACAGAAACAGTAAGCTTCTGGTGATACGAAAACCGTTTTTTGCCCTCTCTGTTGTGAATCTTCTAAACGGCGAAGCCACTGCAAATGAATTTGGAGAAGCGCAGGCTGCAGGCCGCAGGCCATTTTCCTGCCAGGGAGTCCGGGTCCTGGCTGTTGACGACGAGGAAATGAATCTTGTGGTTGCAAAAGGAGTTTTGGACAGCTACGGGATACAGGTGGATACTTGTCTCAGCGGAAAAGAAGCGTTAGAACGATGCGCTGACACTTCCTATGATATTGTTTTCCTAGATCATATGATGCCGGGCTTTGACGGTGTGCAGACCATGAAACAGCTCCGTGAAATCAACAACGGAATTTATCGGGAACGTCCGGTGATTGCCCTGACTGCAAATACTATCAGCGGCGCAAGAGAAATGTTCCGGAACGAGGGATTCACAGAATTTATCCCCAAACCCATTGAGCATACTGTTCTGGAGCGTGTGCTCCGCAAAGTACTGCCCGAAGAGTGCGTCCAGTATAATGAAGCCCCTGTGAACCCAGACCGTCCGTCAAAAGACACCGTTCATCAAAAGAAACTTTCGAATGCCGTACCAGCATCAGATACAGATACTCCTGCATCAGAAAAAGAGGCTTCGCCAGAAAATATTCCAAAAAAGACTGCACAGAAAAATATTCTGCTGAAAAAGAACCGCCTGGATAAAAAAATATCCAAAAAGAGCGTTTTGGAAAAAATCATACCCAAAGCAGACAGCTCAGAAAAAACCGTACCGGCAGCCGATATCCCAAAAGAAACTGTACAGGAAGAGGATATCCCCGAAAAGACTGCACCGGCACTGGATGTTTCAAAAGATTACCCACAGGAAAAGAGCGTCCCTCAAAAGGATGCTGCCCCCGCAGGCGGGTCTTCCCCGTCCTTCATCTCACTCTCTCAAATCGGTGTCAATGTACAGCTGGGTTTGGATTATTGCTGCGGGGAAGAAAGCTTTTATATGGAAATGCTTGAAATGTTCTCTTCACAGGCCAAGGAAAAAAAGAAAGAAATTATTTCCCTGTATGACGACGCCAACTGGGAAGATTATACGGTCAAGGTACACGCATTAAAGAGCACGTCTATGACAATTGGTGCTGAACGGCTCGCAGAACAGGCTCTGCTGCTGGAACAGGCCGGAAAGAACAAAGACACAGAATACATCCGGCGCTGCCACCCCACACTGCTTTGCATGTATGACGAGATCTGCGAGGCTATCACCGGATTATTAATAAAAACAGGAGGAAATTCTGTGTGTTGAAAAAATGGTTTGAAACAATATATGACCATAGGATCGGTCTGCGGGAACGTATGTTCCGGCTGACCACAGGCATATGCATAGCCGCATTGGTCATTATACTTCCTATGGGCAGAAGTCTCATAAATATATTGATCTTAGCGGCGAGTATTGCCTGTATGATAATGGTCGTAACGGTCAGTATCCAAAAAGAATGTATCAATACAGGAGCAACAATAATCACCATACTGCTCCTCATCCTTTTTCCTTTAAGCTTTTTTACAGCAGGAGGTTTTTTCAGCGGAATGCCTGAATGGTTCGTGCTGTGTTTTGTTTATATCAGCATAACCCTGGAAGGCCGGCGTAAAATTGCCCTGTTCCTGCTTTGTACAGCAGAGACAATGCTGTGTTACTTTACAGCTTTTTATTTTCCAGAATTCGTGGCAAAGAATACGCAGGTCCGCTCCTTTTTTGACTCTGCCTCTTCTGTTGTTTTGGTGGGTGTACTAATCAGTGTACTGCTTTTATTCCTAAAAAGACTTTACGAATCAGAGAACAGGCTTTCCAAGCAGCAGAAGAAAGAAATTGAAGAATTGAACAAAGCTGAGAATCATTTTTTCTCCAGCATGAGCCATGAAATCCGCACACCTATCAATACAATCATCGGACTGAATGAAATGATCCTTAGGGGCGATAACCCGGAAGATGTAGCCGAAAACGCAAAAAATATACAAATCGCCAGCAAAATGCTGCTCACGCTCATCAATGATATTCTGGACTTGTCCAAGATTAAATCCGGAAAAATGGTGATTGTCAATGCTTCCTATGAGACAGGTGCGCTTTTTTCAGAGATTGTCAATATGATCTGGATCAAGGCGAAGGAAAAAGGACTGGATTTCAAACTCCATGTGGACCCTTCAATCCCCAGTATGCTCTGTGGCGATGAGGTGCGTATCAAACAGGTCCTTATAAATCTGCTGAATAACGCTGTCAAATATACAAGCGAGGGATCTGTCACCCTTTCCGTCCGCTGTGAACGCCAGGCGGTGAACAGAGTGCGCATTTGGTATTCTGTAGAAGACACCGGGCAGGGAGTAAAAAAGGAAAATATTCCCTATATTTTCAATGCATTTAAAAGGGTAGATGAAGAGCGGAACCGCTATATCGAAGGTACGGGACTGGGACTCAGTATTGTTCATCAGTTAGTTGAACTGATGGGGGGAGAAATCAGCGTTAACAGCGTCTATACTAAGGGGTCAACCTTTCTTGTCATGTTAGATCAGGACATTGTAGATGAGAAAGAATTAGGGACATATACACTGACATCCCGTGTATATTCACATAACAGAGAACAATACAGACAGAGCTTTGAGGCGCCGGAGGCACACATACTGGTGGTGGATGACAATGATATGAACCTGATGGTAGTCCGTAAACTGCTCTCAGCCACAAAGATTCAGGTTGACACAGCACTGAGCGGCGCGGAATGTCTGAAATTGACGCAGAAACAGCATTACGACGCAATCCTTATGGACCACCTGATGCCTGAAATGGATGGAATCCAGTGCCTTCACGCACTGCGTACACAACCGGGAGGATTGTGCCAAGATGTACCTGTAACCGCACTGACCGCCAATGCAGGAAGCGACAATCAGCTTCTCTACCGAAAAGAAGGATTCAACGGCTATCTGGCAAAACCTGTCAGCGGTCCTCTCCTGGAGGCTGCTGTTTTGAGTCTTCTTCCAAAAGAACTGGTCAAACTGAGTGAGGAAGCCATCCAATCGGAAATCGGAAAGGATATCCTGATCTTTGAGCAGACTCAAAGACGCTCTCTCATGATCACAACAGACAGCGTATGCGACCTTCCTGAATCTCTGAAAAAAGAATTCGATATTTCTGTCTGTCCTTATTACGTCTGTACAGACCAGGGACGCTTTCTGGATGAACTAGAGCTGAAATCAGATGAACTGTTGTCACATATGGCGTCAGGAAAAAAAGGCTTTTCACAGCCCCCGGATGTGTCAGATTATGAAAGATTTTTCGCCGAAAAGCTGAGCGAGTCCCAAAACATAATCCATATTACCATGGCTAAACACGTAGGACTGGGATACTACAATGCCCTTGAGGCAGCAAAGTCTTTTGAAAACGTCACCGTACTGGATTCCGGACATCTCTCAAGCAGCATGGGCCTATCAGTACTGCATGCTGCCTACATGGCTGAAAATAATGCATCAAAAACAGAAATTGTAAAAGCAGTGAAAAAACTGAGGCGCTATATCTCATCTGCTTTTATTATCGACAGCACGCACATGATGTGCCAGGCGGGGAAAATTCCCAGACAAGTACAGGTTTTCTGTGATGCGCTGCTCATGCATCCGGTTATTGCACTCCGAAAGAGCAAACTGGTTGTCAGCGGCATGAAGATGGGCAGCTTTGAACGTGCTTCGAAACGCTATATCCGGAAAACACTTATCAATTCAAGAAATATCGACCGCCGCATTCTGTTCATTACATATGCCGGAATGGATACCAAAAAGCTTCAGTATATTGAAAATTTGGTAAAACAATATTGTCCTTTTGAAAGGGTTTATCTACAGAAAGCATCTCCCGCCATTGCCAGCAACTGCGGCCCAGGCTCTTTTGGACTATTGTTTATGAAAAAAAATGAAACTATGATTTCTTTTTCTGAAAATCAGGAAATACCACTTATCTCAGAAAATCATTAGAGCGTGTCTTAAAAATGCTTTCTGCCAGATGTATGACCCACTTAGTACCCAAAGGGTATGCTTATGGGAGATTTGCGCCAAATCAGGGAGACATAGCGGGCTATGTTCACCGAATTTGGCGCAAATACCGTGCTAAGTGGGTCGTGCAGATGGCAGGAATGAATTTTAAGACACGCTCTAAACTTTCTATGGAGATACCTGATGTACTGCAGTATGACCGTATCATGCTGGGATGCCCGATCTGGTGTGAAAAAATCCTATCCAAAGGCCAGGTGGCATCGTCCGCTAAACGCCAAAAGAACAGCATTTCCCCCATTCGTGCCTATCTATTCTCAATCGATTATTTTTATAGACGAAATAACCGGCTGATCCTCTGATACCACAGTTCCGTTATCATCCTGTACAGAAACATTTTCACAGATCTGATCCACCACTTCCATCCCGTCTGTCACACGGCCGAAAGCAGCATATTCTCCGTCCAGGAAAGTACTATCCTCATGAACAATAAAAAATTGGGATGAAGCACTGTCCGGATCGTTGGATCTGGCCATGGAAATCACACCTCGTACATGGGAAATATCGTTTTCTATTCCATTCTGAGAAAATTCCCCTTTAATGGTTTCATCGGAACCGCCTGTCCCATTTCCCTCCGGATCTCCGCCCTGAATCATAAACCCGCTTATGATCCGGTGAAAGGTCAGGCCATCGTAGAAACCTTCTTCTGCAAGCTTGAGAAAGTTTTCAACAGTAATAGGCGCCGTGTCTGCATCCAGTTCCAGAGCAATGGTGCCATAATCTGCTATATCGATTTCTACATGATGCAATTCTCCCTGGGAATCTTTTTCTTCTTCCTCAGAATCCCCATCTATTTTCTCCTGTGCCAGCTCTGCTGTGCCGGTGTCTGACTGCTTCTGGGTATCCGCTTCTTTTGAACCGCATCCGGCAGTAAAAGCTGCAAGAAGAATGGTACATAAGAAAAGTGTGAGTATTTTCTTCATAATATCCTCCTGTTTCATGAATCTTTACCAGATACACAAAAGGGAAGCAAAAGCCTCCCTTTCGATAATGATATAGATTTTGCAAATAATATCTGCGTCCCTCTACTTACCTGCATTGGCAAGCGCCGCCTGTGCTGCAGCCAAACGAGCAATGGGCACACGGAACGGTGAGCAGGACACATAATTCAGACCAATTTTATGGCAGAATTCAATGGATGACGGGTCGCCGCCGTGCTCGCCGCAGATTCCCAGCTTGATTTCAGGTCTTGTGGAACGTCCTTTTTCCACAGCCATCTGTACCAGCTGGCCTACACCATTCTGATCCAGTCTTGCAAATGGATCAGATTCATAGATCTTACTCTTATAATAAGAATCCAGGAATTTGCCTGCATCGTCACGGGAGA
>CAJURF010000094.1 GCA_910588825.1 uncultured Lachnospiraceae bacterium | reverse complement strand
CCAGCAAGTCTTCACTGTTTCAAGCAAAACAGCAAATCATTTGGCAAATACGTATCCTCTTGAGTATAAATAAAAACAATTGTCAATATAACTATGTATCTGTTCCATATCTCCAAGGAATTCATCTGTACAGGGAAACCGGGTGAAGCAATTGAGCGCGTCCGCCTGTCTGCGGAAGCGCCTGTCCACATAAGTCCCAACACTTTTATGTACGGCAATATCCTCAGCCGGAAGATAATAGTAATCTTTATAATTGGGATAATACATCCGGAGAGTTCCGTTTTCCAGACAGAATGTGATTTCCGCCCCGTGGGGGCTTCCGGAGACTGTCCAGGGTCTGGGATGGCAGTCCAGGGAGAATGCCTGGGGCAGGGGCATATGGGGGATCAGGGAGCAGGTAAGGGTATCATTTTCCCGGCGGCATTCCCCCAGCTGAAATCTCCCCTGAAAGAGCGCCGGATACGCCAGCGCCTGGGTACAGTCCAAAAGACCGGTCAAATCCAGGTGATTGTGGAGCAGGATTTGTTCCATCTGACAGGGGTTTCTCTCAATCACATATTTTTTGTAGACAGCAGCGCATTCTTTCCCTGAGATTTCCTCTGGGCGGCAGATGCCCAGATATTGTTCCAGGTCGGTCTGCCTCATATGGTCCAATCCCATGAGTTTCTGGTAAGGACGCAGGGTCTGATATAGATCCAGCTGGCGGCAGTTATCCCAGGCGGCAGGGATATTCTGAAGCTGGCAGCGGCCTTTCAGGTACGGCAGGTCAAATTTCTGTCCATTGTAGTGGATCAGAAAGGGAGCTTCCTTTAGCACATCAGAAAATTTCTTCAGCAGTTCCTTTTCTTCAGAAGGGTCTTCCAAAAACCACTGTTCCAGAATCCATTTATCTTTTTCAAAATCCATTTTTAAAAAGCCGATGAGAAATACCATAGAATTTTTCCAGGACAGTCCTGTGGTCTCGATATCAAAGTACAGCGGATTTTCCAGTAAAAATGCCCCGGAAAATGGATAATTCACGTATGATTTTTTGCAGTTCAACGAAAAATTCCTCCTTTTTTTAAATTATATCGCAAAAAATTGAAATAATGTAGTGATTTTTTTCGCATTTTCTAGTATTATATATATATGTAGTAAGTATGGTAAAAGAAGGAGGAGAAGCAATGGGACTTTTGACGTTTAAAGGCGGTGTTCATCCTTACGATGGAAAAGAACTGTCGAAGGACAAGCCAATCAAGTCAGTTTTGCCCAAAGGAGATTTGGTCTATCTGTTATCGCAGCATATCGGCGCTCCTGCCAAGCCAATTGTGGCAAAGGGAGACCGGGTTCTGGTGGGACAACAAATTGCAGAGCCGGGCGGCTTTGTGTCCTCGCCGGTACATGCATCGGTATCCGGTACAGTGAAGGCGATAGAGCCACATCTCACAGTAACTGGAGCTATGGTGCCAGCCATTGTAGTGGAGAATGACAATAAGTATGAAGAGGTGGAGTTCTCCAGCGTGGAAAAGGTGGAAGACCTTTCAAAAGACGAAGTGCTCAAGCGCATTCAGGAAGGCGGCGTAGTAGGTATGGGGGGCGCAGGTTTCCCCACACATGTGAAGTTATCACCGAAAGAACCGGAGAAAATTGATCATATATTGATTAACGGTGCGGAGTGTGAACCGTATCTTACTTCGGATTACCGCAGGATGATAGAGGAGCCCCAGCTGATTGTTGCCGGGCTGAAAGTGATCCTGTATCTGTTTGATAAGGCAAAAGGCTTTATCTGTATTGAGGATAATAAACCGGATTGTATCCGCAAAATGGAGGAGTTGGTAAAGGACGAGCCCCGCATTGAGGTGAAGGCACTGCAGACCAAGTACCCCCAGGGTGCAGAGCGTTCATTGATCTATGCCACAACCGGCAGAGAGGTTAACTCCGGCATGCTGCCTGCCGATGCGGGATGCGTGGTGGATAACTCGGATACAGCGGTTGCCATTTACAAAGCCGTAATTTTGGGAAGACCTTTGATGCATAAAGTTGTGACGGTTACCGGAGACGCCATCGCTGCGCCTCAGAACTTTGCCGTGTGTACGGGTATGATTTATGAGGAACTGGTGGAGGAAGCAGGCGGTTTCAAGACTCAGCCGGAGAAGATCATTTCCGGAGGGCCTATGATGGGACAGGGCCTGTATTCTATGCAGGTACCGGTGACAAAGAGTTCATCTGCCCTGCTGTGCCTGACGAAAGATGAGGTATCTGCCTCTGCGGAGACGGCATGTATCAACTGCGGCAGATGCGTATCTGTCTGTCCGGCTCATCTGGTTCCCTCCAGGCTGGCTACATATTCGAATCACCAGAATGAAGAGGCGTTTGTCAAATGGGAGGGCATGGAATGTGTGGCTTGTGGATGCTGTAGTTTCACCTGTCCTGCAAAACGGCATTTGACCCAGTCCATCAAATCCATGCGTATGATGGTGCTGAACAATCGGAAGAAGAAAGCATAGAGGAGGAGGATAAGAAACATGAGTGATTTATATAACGTATCATCTTCACCTCATGTAAGGTCCAAGGTGAACACAAGCAATTTGATGCTGATGGTAGTCATTGCCCTGCTGCCGGCCAGCTTATTTGGAGTCTATAATTTTGGACTTCGGGCCTTATTGATCATTCTTATATCTGTGGCGTCCTGTGTGGCAACCGAATGGATATATAAGAAAGCTATGAAGCAGACAATTACAATCGGAGATTACAGTGCAGTGGTAACTGGTATTCTCCTGGCATTGAATATGCCTCCGGCTATATCTCTTTGGATACCGGCTCTGGGCGGTGTTTTTGCCATTTTGGTTGTAAAACAGCTTTTCGGCGGATTGGGACAGAATTTTATGAATCCGGCCCTGGCGGGCAGATGCTTTTTGATGATTTCCTTTACGGGGAAAATGACAAGCTTTGTACTTCCCTCCGGAGCTTCCAGCAAAGTGGTAGTGGATGCTGTCACTGGTGCAACTCCTCTGGCAAGCCTGAAGGCAGGAGAGAGTGTGGATGTACTCAGTATGTTTGTGGGAAATATCCAGGGTACCATAGGCGAGACTTCCGTAATTGCCATTTTAATCGGTGCAGCGTTCCTGCTGGCTATGAAAGTCATTGATTTACGGATTCCGCTTACTTACATAGGAAGTTTCACAATTTTTATCGCCATTTATTCGATTGCGGGCAGAGGCGGACTGGATGTAAATTATATTGCGGCCCATCTTTGCGGCGGCGGTCTGATGCTGGGTGCGTGGTTTATGGCCACTGACTATGTGACAACACCCATTACAAAGAACGGACAGCTGGTATATGGCTGCCTGCTGGGAATCGTTACGGCTGTATTCCGTCTGTTCGGCGGTTCTGCAGAGGGCGTGTCCTACGCGATTATTTTCTGTAACCTGTTGATTCCGCTGATTGAGCGTGTCACCATTCCTACGGCTCTGGGAAAAGGAGGGCAGAAGGCATGAAAAATACCATTTTAAAAGATACTCTTGCTCTGGTGCTGATTACCCTGGTTGCAGGGGCGGCTCTGGGCGGCGTTTATACCATCACGGCTGATCCCATTGCCCATCAGAATCAGCTGGCAAAGGATGAAGCATATAAAGCGGTATTTGCGGATGCAGATACGTTTGAAGTGATTATTGACCAGGAAGATGCCCAGTTGGAGGCATATCTGGATGAAAATGGTTATCCGGCGCAGACCATCAATGAAGTTGTGCAGGCTATGGACAGCAGCGGCAGTCCCCTTGGCTATGCCTTCACCGTAACCACTTCAGAAGGTTATGGCGGTGATATTCAGTTTGCTATGGGCGTGAAAGATGACCAGACATTAAACGGAATCTCTATTCTTTCCATCAGTGAGACCGCGGGTCTTGGTATGAAGGCAGATACGGACGAATTCAAAGGCCAGTTTGCCGATAAAAATGTGGAAGCGTTCCAGTATACCAAAAACGGCGCTTCTGCGGACAATGAGATTGACGCGTTAAGCGGTGCCACCATTACCACCAATGCTGTGGTAAACGGCGTAAATGCCGGGTTGTGCGCATTTGCTTATGAGAAAGGGGGAAATTAGACCATGCAGAAAAATACACCTGCGGAACGGTTATATAATGGTATTATAGGGGAGAATCCCACATTCGCCTTGATGCTGGGTATGTGTCCCACGCTGGCGGTTACCACATCCGGAATCAATGGTATCGGCATGGGGCTGACCACCACGGTAATCCTGACCATGTCAAATATGCTGATTTCTATCCTGCGTAAAGCGATTCCCGATAAGGTGCGTATGCCTGCATTTATCGTGGTAGTGGCTTCTTTCGTGACGATTGTGCAGTTCTTACTGCAGGGTTTTCTGCCCAGCCTGAATGCTGCGCTGGGAATCTATATTCCTTTGATCGTGGTGAACTGTATTATTTTGGGGCGTGCTGAGTCATATGCATCTAAGAATAAAGTGATTCCTTCTATTTTTGACGGTATCGGCATGGGGCTGGGATTTACTCTCTCCATCACTCTGCTGGGACTGCTTCGTGAGTTCCTTGGAGCCGGAACGTTATTTAATGTGGATATCCTTGGCAAAGTAGGCTATGAGCCCATTACTATTTTTATCCTGGCTCCTGGTGCATTCCTGGTGCTGGCTTTTATGGCTGCTTTCCAGAACAAGTTTAATCTGGGAGCTGCGAAAAGGGGAATCGACCCCAGTAACTCAGTAAGCTGCGGAGCAAGCTGTGCAAGCTGCGGAAATACCATGTGCAAGGGAAGGAGATCGTAGAGTAAATGAAAGAATTATTAATTATCGCCATTGGCTCTGCCATGGTTAATAATGTAGTATTGAGCCAGTTCCTGGGACTGTGTCCGTTCTTTGGGGTTTCCAAGAAGATCGACACGGCTGCAGGTATGGGCGGGGCGGTTATCTTTGTTATTACCCTGTCATCCTTTGTAGTGAGTTTAATCTATAAGTTTATATTGGTCCCCACCAACAGTACATATCTACAGACCATTGTGTTTATTTTGATTATTGCTGCCCTGGTGCAGTTTGTGGAAATGTTTTTAAAGAAGGCAATGCCCCCGCTGTATCAGAGTCTGGGTGTGTATCTTCCTCTGATCACAACCAACTGTGCAGTATTGGGTGTGGCTCTGACAAACGTACAGAAAGAGTATGGAATTTTAAGCAGTACGATCAATGGACTGGCAACAGCAGTGGGATTCTGTATTGCTATCGTGATTCTGGCCGGATTGAGAGAGAAAATGGAAACTAACGATATTCCGAAATCATTTCAGGGATTTCCTCACGTGCTGCTGACAGCTTGTCTGATGGCAATCGCATTTTTCGGATTCTCGGGATTAATTTAAGGAGGCGGAAATGGGTATAGTAATAGCGGCTTTATTAGTAGGCGGAACCGGACTCTTTATCGGATTATTCCTGGGAGTTGCAGGTGTGAAATTCGCCGTTGAAGTAGATGAAAAGGAAGTAGCTGTCCGCGAAGTTCTGCCGGGAAATAACTGCGGCGGATGTGGTTATGCCGGATGTGACGGCCTGGCTGCGGCAATTGCCAAAGGTGAGGCCCCCGTGGGTGCCTGTCCTGTGGGCGGAGAACCGGTGGCACAGGAGATTGCCGCCATTATGGGCCAGGAAGTGGGCGAGAGTGTCCGGGAAGTGGCATTTGTGAAGTGCGGCGGCGATTGCGAAACAGCTAAGGAAGATTATACTTATACAGGTGTCCAGGACTGTGAGATGATGGCATTTGTGCCCTCCGGTGGCGCGAAAAAGTGTGCTCACGGCTGTCTGGGATATGGCTCTTGTGTAAAAGTCTGCGGATTTGATGCCATACATATTATCAATGGAATCGCTGTAGTAGATAAAGAAGCATGTAAAGCCTGCGGCAAATGTGTGGATAAATGTCCGAAGCATCTCATCGAGCTGGTTCCTTATGATCAGACAACCTTCGTACACTGCAGCTCGAAAGACAAAGGTAAAGTGGTTACCAACAGCTGTGAGATCGGATGTATCGGATGTAAGAAGTGTGAGAAGGCTTGTCCGTCTGATGCTATTAAGGTTACGGATTTTGTGGCTCACATTGATTATAGTAAATGTACAAACTGCGGTACTTGTAAAGAGACCTGTCCGCGGCATGTAATTATTTAGTGTAATTTCATTGGCGTGCTGGCCATGTGATATGTGCCAGCAGAAGGAAGCCCTAGAGCGTTGCTTTTGGGGCTTTCTTCTGTTTCTGGAATTGAGAAAGGAAGAATTTGTTATGATGAAAAAAATATTTTGCGGGTTGATGGCGTCTGTATTATTGATAGGGCTTCAGTCACCTGTTCCTGTGGAGGCAGCAGGGAAATTTGTCTTTTCTGAGGCGCAGGATTCGTCTGTAAAGGTGAAAGGGGCTGTTTTTACCGCTGAGAGGTATCAGGCCGGGCCGGGCTATTCAAAAATTATAAGAAAAAAGGATGGAAAGAGTACAACAATTTTGTCTGGAGTAGATTCGGGTTTTGCTACTAACGGGGATGTTTTGTATTATTCTAAGCCAGTAAAACGCATTAGCAGTTATTCTTGGAATAATGCAGTATGCTGCTATAACATCAAGTCAAAGAAAAGCAGGAAAATTGTGTCAGGGAGAGATTTCGTAGTCCAAGGGTGCAGCGGGACATATTTATACTGCGGAAACAATAACGGTGCAGATGGCGTCAATCTGTATGCGGTGAATGTAAAAACAAAAAAGAAAAAGCATATGGTTAATGTGGTGGGCAAGGTTACAGTATCTAATGGAAAAGTGCTCACCACAACAAATTCTGGGGCAGTAGGAAACTATCCGATTCATGTTTTTAATCTCAATGGTTCCGGGAAGAAAAAGATCGCAGAAGGCTGTCATGCCACGATAAAAAAAGGAAAAATATATTACGTCAGATGGAATATGAAAACAAATAAGTTTAAGGTTTATCGCTGTTCATTGAAAGGAAATAACAAAAAAGCTGTTACAAAATGGCTTAGCCGTACTCCATCCAAGTATTTTTAGGAGCATTGCTATAGCTGGGAGGAGAAAAATGAAACGAATTCGCTTTAATTTTTACATAAACTATCTGGCTTTCTGGTTCCTTCTATCTGGGATTTTTGCAGTAAATACCATATGCGGCGCACAGACGGTATCTGCATCCAGCAGGAAAAAAGAAACGGTGAAGATAACTGTCTCCGCCGCAGGTGACTGCACCCTGGGCGTGGACTCCAGATACAACAGTGTTTTCAATGAATATTACAGAGTCCATGGTTCCCCATATTTTCTGCAGAAAGTCAAAAAGATTTTTTCAAAAGATGACATTACTATTGTAAATCTGGAAGGGACTTTTACAGATGCAGTGAACCGTGCAGATAAAACTTTCACCTTCAAAGGACCGGCAGATTATGTTAAAATTTTAAAAAAAGGGTCTGTGGAGGTGGTGAACACCGCTAACAATCATACCTTTGATTATGGAAAACAGGGCTATCTGGATACGGTAAATACTCTGAAAAAGAACAGAGTCAAATACTGCAGAAACAATGTAATCGCCTATCAGACGGTGAAGGGGATAAAAACCGCATTTCTCGGATTCAATCAGCTGGACGGTGTGACGAAAAAGACGGTGAAGAAGACCATCCAGAAAGCGAAAAGGAAGAATGCCCAAATCATCATTGTAAGTTTTCACTGGGGAATTGAGGGTTCTTATTACCCCAATTCCACCCAGAAATCCCTGGCCCGGACCGCTGTTAAAAGCGGCGCGTCGCTGGTTTTAGGGCACCATCCCCATATTCTTCAAGGCATAGAGCGGTACAAAGGGCGTTACATTGTATACAGCCTTGGGAATTTTTGTTTCGGCGGCAATACCAATCCTGGGGATAAGGACACCATGATTTTCCAACAGACCTTTTCTGTGAAAGACGGTGCAGTGGAAAAGAATAAAGATGTCAAAGTAATTCCCTGCTCCATATCCTCCAAATCCTATACCAATGATTTTCAGCCCCGGACGCTTACCGGCAGTGAGAAGGCCAGGGTGATTAAGAAAATGAATGGGTTAAGCAGGGGGAGAGGAGTTCAGCTGAGGGCCAGCGGGAAAGCAAAATAGCGTGCTGCTGTTCACTCATGGCCAGCAGTACGCTCTAAGGCTTGCGGGATATGCTGTTTGATGTTATGGTATAGGAAAAGGCAAAAGCAGGAAGGGGAGCTGAAATTGAAATCTGTTTTAAAACTGCCCATCGGTATAGAAAATTTTGAGGAAATGCGTACTGAGGGATTCTATTACGTAGATAAGACAGGATTGATCATAGAGCTCTTAAATAATTGGGGGAAAGTAAATCTCTTTACACGTCCCAGGCGGTTCGGCAAGACTTTGAATATGAATATGCTCAAATATTTCTTTTCTTACGGCTGTGATGCAGCGCTGTTTGATGGGCTGGAGATTTCCCGGGAAAAAGAACTCTGTGAAAAATATATGGGCAGATTCCCAGTGATTTCTATCACTTTAAAGGATGTGGCCGCACGGGATCTGGAGGATGCCGCCGCCATGCTGAGTGCCATTATCGGGGAAGAAGCCATGGGTTTCGCTTTCCTTGCTGAGAGTGAGCAGCTTTCCTCAGAGGAGATCATCGAGTATAGACAGCTTGCTACATTGGATACAAGCGGCTGCCGAAAATTCCTTATGTCTGCAGATATACTTGAAAAAAGCCTGCGTACCTTATCCAGGCTCCTATGTAAACATTACGGGCAGAAAGTGATCCTGCTCATCGACGAGTATGACGTTCCATTGGACAAGGCACAGCAGAATGGCTATTATGACGAAATGGCCACCCTGATCCGAAATCTGTTCGGGCAGGCGCTGAAGACAAATGATAATATTTATTTTGCCGTCTTGACGAGATGTCTGCGCATTGCAAAGGAGAGTATTTTCACCGGGCTGAATAACTTTAAAGTTATGTCGGTCACCAATGTTCTTTTTGATGAATACTTTGGCTTTTCCGATGTTGAAGTCCGGGCCATGCTGGATTATTATGGACTGGATAATCACTTTGGGATTGTAAAGGAATGGTATGATGGATATCATTTCAACAACGCCCGTATATGCAGTAAAATGGGGCATTCCCGGAATGGAACTGCCCCGCATGGAACTATTTTGGAACTATTATCTGGTTTAACCTATCCGCCACTTCTGCGTGCTTGCTCGGGTAGAGGTGGCCATAAGTTTCTATTACCATCTGTACGGTATCTCCAATGCGCTCGGCAATCAAGTAAGGAGAATAGCCCATTTCAATCAACAGACTGACGTGGGAATGTCTCAGATCGTGGATGCGTATTCGGGGGATTCCCGCCTTTTTAGAGCATCGTTCTATATTTCCCCTGATTAGATTTCGAGTAAAGGTAAATATTCTGTCTGTGGGCTGAATGCCGTATATCCGGCCCGTGTATGCCTGGAGTTCCTTCATAATGGCCTCAGGCATGGAAACACACCGGGCGCCGTTATCTGATTTAGGCGGGCCGCTGGCTTTCCGTTTTTGGCTGAATGTCTTTGTGATGCTGATGATATTCTCCTGAAAGCCGCAGTCTCCCAGTGTGAGCGCCAGAAGTTCACCACAGCGTATTCCAGAGTAGAAAAGCAGCTGGAATGCAGTCCTTGCCCGGATATCTGTCACGTGCTCCATAAAGCTGTTATACTGGTCAAGCGTCCAGAAATTTATAGATTTGGTGCGCTTTCCCATGCTTCCAGCCTTATTGCAGGGATTAGACGGCAGGTTATAGTATTTAACGGCAAAATTCAGCGCGGTCACTAATGCCCTATGAATCCGGAGAAGATAGCCCTCAGAATAGTCCTTTTTGATTATCTGGTTCTGCCAGGCCCGTATATCAGCAGGCGTGATGGAATTCACGGGCTTTTCTCCCAGGTATGGCAGTATGTGGTTCCTGAATATGTGCTCATTCCCGCTTACAGTGTCTTCCCTCAGCCTGTGGCTCATATCCTCCATGTAAATGTCATAAAGGGCCTGAAACGTCATATCCGGCGTCCCCTGAAGGCGCTCTAAGAAGTTCCGTTCCCATTCCTTGGCTTCCCGCTGGAGCTTGAACCCCCTCTTTTTCTTCTGCTTCTTTACCCCAGTGTAATCCGTATAATAAAATTTACAAAACCATGATTTTGTCTTTTCATCGTAATATGCCGGCATAATATCCTCCATTTTAGCCGGCCGGGCGTGGAAATGGCTGGATATCAGAAATTAATTTGTGAGACTGTGGGGTAGCGTCCTACTTCCCCAGCTTGATGGGGAAAGTATCAGTAATTAATTTATAAGACTGCATAACGGGGTGATCTGTCCCCGATCGGCGTTACTGCAGAAAAAATTGTGGTTGAAAAATCCGTATAAATGACATATAATATGCTTAACAAGGAAGCCGATACGATAGCTGACACCTATCCGTTTCCGGCGAAAGCAGTGAATAAAAAATAGCACCCTACTTTGTCAGAGCGGGGGTGCTATTTTTTATGGTTCATATAAGTTAAAATGGCAACGATAAGCAATCCCATTGTAAGCAATACCATAAATTCTTCATATGTACTCATAGAAAACGCCTCCTTTCCTCCAAGGCTCGGAAATGGAGGTATTCACACCCTATCGGCTCCCCTGGTAAGCATATTATATTGTCATGGTGCTGAGGGCCATTTGTCCCTGAGTGGTGTTACTGGATAAAATTCTATGCCCGATGCCCCAGGAACGGAAATAGGGGCATATTTGGGGCTATTCGGGGGTGTCTGGGAATGCGTGATCAATAGTATACATTACGCTTAAAAAGTCCTCTATATCATCTTCGTTTCCTATACGGATATTTTCATAAGACTTCTTTGTATCTTCTAACCATAGTCTATATAAATTTTCATCAATAGTTCCGCCATGAACCAACGGAAGCATTTTTGCCCAGCTATCAAAGAAATATTGTATAACGCTATCCTTGACAAAAATACATTTTGTATCACCTGGATTTATTTTAAATTTTAGGACGTTTTCGGCATTAACAAGTAAATCTATAATATCCGAATAAGTGTTTAATTCGTTAGAAGTATTTTTTTTCTCAGACAATCCACACAGCCAATCTATGGATACCTTGCATTTTTCAGCAATATCTTTCACCATATCTAATGATGGTTTCATAACCCCTCTTTCATATCCAGATAAAGTCTGTTGCCTGATTCCTACGTGCTTGCTAAATTCTTTTTGCGTCATATTTAGCGAAGTGCGTAACTGCTTTAATTTAATTGAAAAAATATTATTATCTTCCATATGCGATACACTCCTTATGTTTATGTGATTATAATACCATGTATTTAAATAAAAAACAATCTATATAAATAAAAAACAATAAAAACGATATTTATACATAGTGTATTGGATATTATTAAGTCTATACTTGTATTATACGTTAAAATGTGATATTATACATTCTAAAGGAGGTGAGTACATGAAACTGAACAGGAGGAACTTTGAGATCGCCAGGGCAAGGGCCTGTATGGGCCAGAGCGACTTTGAAGCCGCTGGAATCCCGAAAGGTACACTGTGCCGGGCGATGGGAGGCCACGGGATAAAGCCTGAGACGCTTGGCAGGATCGCCAGGGCACTCAACGTTGATGTAACTGAGATCATGGAAACTGAAAACTGATGGGGAAGGTGAGAGCATGGCGAAATTGACACCGCTTAAAGCTATCCGGAAAAAATGTTTAGATTGTTGCGCCGGACAAATGAATGAGGTGAGGCTCTGTACTGTAAAAAACTGCCCACTACATGAGTATAGGAGCGGTCATAGACCAAAAGACAAAGAAAATACCGCTGAAGACATTCAAGTCAAAAAATCGTGAGCTAGGAAGGGGTTTTTCAGCAACAAAAAGGTTTTAAGAAGGTTTACCAACAAAATATACACACATGCCGGCCGGGCGTGGAAATAGCTGGAACCAATCAACAGGAAAGGAGGCAATATGGCGTATCGTTTGAGCAGGTATGAGCAGAACACTCAGAAATCAATTTTATGATGAAATCTCCCAGAGCAGACAGGGGCATGTAACATCAAGGGCACATCAATGGAGAAATCTTCGCCTAAAGAGCAGGACAGTCAAAAATCAGTTAAGGACAGGAAAGCATTCTGGTGATATGTCAAGAACTTTTTGAGAAAGATTTTAATATGCATTTT
>CAJURF010000093.1 GCA_910588825.1 uncultured Lachnospiraceae bacterium | reverse complement strand
CACACATCTGCTTGGAATGTTATCTTTTTTGAGAACTTTTGACTGTCCAGTAAAACATATAACCATCAATTCCACAAAGGGGCAGCTGGCAGAGCCATCGCAGGGGCAGGGCAGCTTCCCCTGCGATGATTAGAGCAGATTGAAAATCTGTGAAATACTCTTGCTGCCAAGAAAGACCGGAAATCTTTCGGCTATGCCCTTGATGGTGGGTATTATGGCTATGAAAACCTCGAGATGATTAGACACCATAATATCTTCGGATGGCATATGCAACATATCTGGAACATCCTTTTCCAAATTGACTGTCGACTGTTTCTGCAAGTTTCGAATTTTCCAAGTACTCTTTTGCCAGGTCAAGCAAAATATTTCTTGCATTATCAAGTACAAACATCTTTTTATAATTCTGTGCAAGCATCTCAACAGCTAAATGTGACATATCCTCATTATCTGTTTCTTTGGCAGACATAAATTGATGATAAATTTGGGCATTTTCATCCTGTTCCCTCTTTACTTCCCCGGTATCACCCGTTGCCTGCATAACTGCATCTATCACTTTTTCCTTACTGCCATACCACCTCAGTAAATCTGCAGCGGCCTGCTCATTGGTGAAGCCGGACGACAAATGTTCCCTGTACTTTTCTATACTCCCATACTCTTTTACCCCCCTGTCAATACTCTCTTTCGGCATACACTCCAAAGTATGCTCTATGATCTTCTGTATATCTTCATTGGTAAACGCTTCAAAACTCATAGTATTAACTCCCTTCATCACGTCCGTGATTAACTCAATAATCCCATTCAGCCGGTTTCGCTTCTGCTCCAGCAATTTCTTTTGCTTTAATAAAGCCTGCTCTCTATCGTAATTGGGATTATCCATTATTCTTTTTATGTCTCCCAATGGAATTTCCAATTCTCTAAAGAACATAATTTCCTGCATTCTTTCTAATGCTCTAGAGTCATATAAACGATAACCGGCTGCCGTTAATTCCGCTGGCTTCAACAAACCTATCTGGTCGTAATATCTTAATGTTCTAATGCTTACACCAGTTATCTCTGACATCTCTTTCACCGTCTTCATTGCCTCCTCCTTTCAGTTTCAGCTTAAACCGTTACGCAGGGAGAGAGTCAATACCCTTTGCTTAAATTTCCAAAATATATTGATATGCAAATTCAATCCCATCACAAGTGAGTTTTTCACACATATGCGGCGGGTCGCCTTCTGAAAAACCTAAAGGACGCAATTCCAAACATCTTAATGAGCCAAATGTTTGATCAAATGCAGACGCAAAATGATAACAGGCAGATACAATTTCATCTTCTGTTTTTCCCATCTCATGAAGATAAATTCCTATAAACATAAGCGTGCCTTCCACTAAACCACACTGCGCCCTATAGCCGCCGGCGCCGTGCAGCCCAACTGCCGCCCAGATTGTCTGGGGTTCAGCCCTTGTTTCAAATAATTCACTCAGACAGATGATTGCCGTCCTGGCACAATTGATATCATCATTCCAGTATAATTCATGTACCCGTTTTCTTATGTATTCTTTCATTAATATAACACCCCCATGACTTTTTTTGTATCAGGTCTTTCTGATAGGGATACTCCTCTTTTCGCGCATCCGCTTACCGGTTCCAGTAATCAGTAATCCTTCTACTTTCCCCCACTCTTTCATATACTGATAAAAAATCAGCATCCGCAAGGAATCTATGATGAAACAATGGAATTGGAAAAAGATATTCAGCACTGCCATGGTCTTCGCCGCTGCATTCACTCTGGGCCGCATCGCCGCTGTGGTGAATACGGACAGTAAAGTCCCTGCTCTGGACGCCCTGGCCAAAATCTCATCCGACATCTCAGCCAAAATGTCTGCAGAATCTTCAGAGGGCGCCCTCTCAGAAACATCTGCGGAATCTTTGGACGGCATTCCAGCTGAAACGTCCGCAAAATCTTCAGACGGCGCCTCAGATGAAGCATCAATGGTTCTCTCAGACGAGACATCTGTAGAAACCGCAGCTGATGGAAACTGGGGATTGAGCTTTCCGGAAGAGGGCCAGCCGCCCACCGCCAACGCCTCCATGGAAGAATTGGAAAAATTTGATACCTACTATGCCCAGGACACTTCTGAAAAACGCATCTATCTCACCTTTGACTGCGGCTATGAAAACGGAAATACCCCTGCCATTTTAGACGCGCTGAAAAAACACAAGGCCCCCGGAACCTTTTTCGCAGTAGGCAATTTCGTCTCTGACAACCCGGAGTTGATTAAACGTATGGCAGAAGAAGGCCATGTGGTGGGGAACCACACGTTCAGCCATCCGGACATGTCCAAAATCTCCACCCAGGAAACGTTTTCCGAAGAATTATCCAAGGTGGAAGATCTTTACAAAGAGATCACAGGAACCGAGATGACCAAATATTACCGGCCGCCCCAGGGAAAATACAGTGAGGCCAATCTGCAGATGGCAAAAGATATGGGTTACAAAACGTTTTTCTGGAGTCTGGCCTATGTGGACTGGATGCAGGACCAGCAGCCCACCAGGGAGGAAGCATTCGAAAAGCTCCTGGGCAGAATCCACCCAGGAGCAATCGTCCTGCTTCACAACACCTCCTCCACCAACGGGCAGATTCTGGATGAACTCCTGTCCAAATGGGAAGAAATGGGCTATACGTTCCATCCACTGGAAGAATTGTGGCAATAAGTAACTATCCCGAAACAGCCTGCAGATTATCTACAGATTATTTATCGGATAGAGCACCAGAGCGTGTCTTAAAAATCATCATGCTCTAGAATTTACAATTCAATCTCATAAGGGAGCCTGTCCACCATATAACCTTTCCGGTCCAGTTCCTCTGCAATCTCATCCAGGATTTCCTCCTGCTCTGCAGCGATATGGTGAAAATGGTATCCGGATGTGACATTCAAAAGGGGCGATGACTTGCCGGACTGTATGTCATTGACAAACATCCGGATATCTCTATGATTTTTAATGTTCAGCGGAGCTGTCACTTTTCCATAAGCCCTGTGGTTGATCATCACATCCAGGACACTCCCGCCCAGATTTACAACTGTGGACAGCTCATCCTCCACCTGTTCGTTTGTATGGCAGACTTTGATCAGACGGACTGCCTGCTTTGGTTCATCCAGATAATAGCCCCTGGAGGTAGACACGATCGGATAGCCCTCTGTGCGCAGCACTGCAATATCCTGTACCACTACCTGCCGGCTGACACCTGTCTCTTTTCCCAGCGCTTCCCCCGGCAGAGGCTGTCCGGCCTCCCGCATCAATGCCAGAAGCTGTCTCCTCCTTTCCGGCACCGTCCCACATTTCGCCATACTCACACCTCCCATTGTCATCTGTCCGGCATTAATTAGGATTCCAGCACCCGTAAATGTTTCATGCTCAAGTCAAGAATCGGCGCAGAATGGGTCAGCGCACCACTGGACACATAATCCACACCTAGTTTTGTAATCTTCTGGATATTTTCCCTGGTCATGTTTCCAGAACACTCAGTCTTCGCCCTGCCGTCTATGATTTTGATGGCTTCTCCCATCTGTTCCTCTGTCATATTATCCAGCATAATAATGTCTGCTCCCGCTTCCACGGCTTCTTTTACCATATCGAGATTTTCCACTTCTACCTCAATTTTCCTCACAAAAGGAGCATATTCTTTTGCCGCCTGCACCGCCTCTTTCACTCCTCCCGCCGCGTCGATGTGGTTATCCTTCAGCAGTACACCGTCGGAGAGATTATACCGATGGTTCTGTCCGCCTCCTACACGGACCGCATACTTTTCAAAAATCCGCATACAGGGCGTGGTCTTTCTGGTATCCAGCAGTTTTGTCTTCGTGCCCTCCAGCATTTTCACCACTGTGCTGGTGTAAGTGGCGATGCCGCTCATACGCTGGAGATAATTCAGCGCAGTCCGCTCACCGGACAGGAGAACCCGCACATCACCGGTGATTTTCGCCAGGAGCTCCCCTTTCTGAACCTCATGTCCGTCTTCTGCATAGCGCTCCACCTGTGTAGCTGGGTCCAGCAGTGTAAATACCCGTTCAAATATGGACAGCCCTGCAAGGATTCCATCTTCCTTGCCGATAAGTTCCACCTCTCCTTTTTTATATCCGGGCATCACCGAATTGGTGGTCACGTCCTCACTGCTGATATCTTCTGCCAATGCCAGACGGATATAGGGATCAGCTGCAAGCTGCATGGTAATTGGATTCATACTGCTTTCTCTCCTTTCGTTTTTCCTGAATATGCATAGCCGCTCTCCTGGAAAACACAAGGCTCTCCAACAGACTGTTGCTGGCAAGGCGGTTCTTCCCGTGAACTCCGTTGCAGCTGGTCTCCCCGACAGCGTACAGATGCTCCATGGTTGTGGCCGAATAACTGTCTACGTGAATCCCTCCCATGAAATAATGCTGGGCAGGTACAATGGGTATGGGTTCTTTCAAAATATCATATCCTTCTTCCTGACACCTCTGCTGAATATTGGGAAAATGTTCCCGCACCACCTCCGGCGGTACCTGTTCAAAAGAAAGCCATTCGTGCTCCACCCCTTCTTTTTCCATCTCTTTCAAAATGGCCTGGGTGACCACATCTCTGGGAAGAAGTTCATCTACAAAGCGTTCTCTCTTATGATTGAAAATAATGGCCCCTTCCCCCCTGGCAGACTCGGAGATCAGGAAATTTCTTCCCGGCTTTTTGCTGTAGAGACAGGTGGGATGAATCTGGACATAATCCATATGTTCCAGCGCCACTCCGTGCTTATCGGCAATCCGGCAGGCATCCCCTGTCAGCAGGGGATAATTGGTGGAGTGGGCATACAGGCCCCCGATTCCCCCTGTGGCCAGAACCACATCTTCCGCGTAGATTTTCAGCTTCTCCCCTGTCCGTGTCTGGGCCGCCAGACCCGTGCACTGTCCGTTCAATGTGAGTAAGTCGGTCATTTCCGTATATTCCATAACTGCCACATTGGGCAGTTTTCTCACCTGCTCAAGAAGAGCCGTAGTGATTTCTTTTCCCGTAATATCTTTATGATAACAGATTCTTGGCCGGGAGTGGGCCCCCTCCCGGGTATAACGGAGATTTCCCTCGGAATCTTTATCAAAACGCACGCCATACTGAAGCAGTCTGTCAATCACCGGACGGCTCTCCCGGATCATAATGTCCACGCTCTCTTTCCGGTTTTCGTAATGGCCGGCTTTCATGGTATCCTCAAAGTACGAGTCGTAATCCTCCGGGTCACGCAGCACGCAGATACCCCCCTGGGCCAGCATGGAATCACAGCTTTCCAGGTCCTCCTTGGAGAGCATCACCACTTTCCACTCCCTGGGAAGATGCAGGGCCGTATACAATCCGGACACCCCGCACCCGGCAATCACCACATCACAGTACAGTTCTCTTGCTTCCTCTTTTTTCTTCATGACTGCCCCTTTTCCGCTGCCAGCTCCAGCATCCTCTTTAATGTATTTCCCGCAGGTTTTACAAGGTTTTCTTCCACCTCCACCGCATTTTCCCCTGTGCGGAGCACCTGGATAATCTTCTCCAGGGTAATCTTCTTCATCCCTTCGCAAACCGGAAGAGTATCTGCAAAATAAAATTCCCCATCCGGCCGTTTCTGCTGCAGCTCATACAAGACACCGGCTTCCGTAGCAATGATAAAGGCCCTTTTCTCACTGCCCGCCGCATAGTCAATAATCCCGCTGGTAGAACCTATGTAATCTGCCATCTCCAGAATCTGGCTGTTACATTCCGGATGGGCCAGCACTTCCGCCTCCGGATGAAGTTCTTTCTGCTTTCGAATTTCTTCTGCTCTCATATGATGATGAATGGGACAATAGCCATCCGGTATGATGATATGCTTGTCCGGCACCTGCTCTGCCACATACCGGGCCAGATTCTGGTCTGGTATAAATAAAATATGCTGATTGGGCAGGTTTTTCACAATCTTCACCGCATTGGACGAGGTCACGCACACATCTGCCCAGGACTTAATCTGCGCTGTGGAATTCACGTAACAGACAACTACCAGGTCATCATAGGCTTTCCTGGCCTCCTCCACCGCTTCCTGCGTAACCATATGTGCCATAGGGCAGTCTGCCTCCTGGTCCGGCATAAGCACTGTCTTATCCGGACTGAGCAGTTTTCCGCTCTCGCCCATAAAAGATACCCCGCAGAACACCAGTGTTTTATTGGGCAGATCGGCGGCCAGTCTGCCCAGATAATAAGAGTCACCCACATAATCTGCCATAGCCTGTACCTCTGCGGGCACATAATAATGGGCTAAAATTACGGCATCTTTTTCACGCTTCAACTGATCAATTAATTCCTTATTATTCATTACCTTCCTCGTTTCCGTCTTGGTCGATTTATCAGACCGCTTCACAATTTCTTTTGAGTATAGCACATATCTTTACAGCTGACAAGACAGTTTGCAATTTATTACTGACTTTTACCGCTATTTGTGTTATACTGACAAATGTACTCCTTATTTCCAAATGAGGAAAAAAACGTAACTGCCGGATATTTTCCCGGTTACAAGAAACAACAATTTTGGGGGCATATGCCCCCATCCATACAGAAAGGAACGCTATGAAAAAGAACATGTATCTGAAAAAGAGATGGCTTCTGCCATTGCTTCTGCTGCTGATAGTCTGCACCGCACTGCCTGTCCAGGCAGCTGAGAGATTCCGAAAGGTTTCTTCCAACATGCAGGGTGCCGTCAAACTGTCATCTGTCTCGATTTTCGCAAAAGCCTCCGGCGGCTCCAAGGTTTTGAAAACACTGAAATTCGGGGAAAAAGTCCGCATTCAGAAAGAATCCGCAAACTGGTATCAGGTAAAGAAGGGCCCTGTAAAAGGGTTTATGAAAAAGAAGGCTGTAGTCAAATACAATAAAACCAAACGGCACATTGCCCTGACCTTCGACGACGGCCCCAGTCAGGTGAATACAAAAAAAGTTCTGTCTGCCCTGAAAAAGAACAAGTGCAAAGCCACCTTTTTCCTTCTGGGCTGCAATATTAACGGAAATACGGGAAACCTGCTTGAGAAAGCCGCCAGCATGGGGTGTGAGCTGGGAAACCACTCCTATGACCACCCCCAGCTCACTCGGTTAGGTGCCGCCGGAGCCAGAGGGCAGTTTGCCGCTACTGACCGGAAAATCAGACAGTACACAGGCAGAAAGTCCACGGTCTGCCGGACCCCTTACGGAGATTTCAACCAGAGCATCCTGGACGCATCCGGAACTCCCCATATTTTCTGGTCTGTAGATACCCTGGACTGGAAATATAGAGATACTGGACGCTTGGTTTCTTATGTAAGCCAGACTGCCGCCAACGGTGGTATCGTCCTGATGCACGACATTCATCCCACCACTGCCAATGCGGTGGACTCAATCTGTAAAAGATTGAAAAAACAGCAGTTTGAAATGGTCACCGTTACGGAACTGGCGGCAATCCGCAAGCGGCCTATAAAGGCAGGGCGTACATACAGCAGTTTTTGAACAGCCTGCAGCTAATCACCGCCATCTGCGCCGGTCACAGCCCCTGCATCTTCTTCTTTTTGCGCAGGTATGCCGCCTAGACTCAAAATGGAGCGTGTCTCAGGCACGCTCCAAATAATCACAAATATAAGCATTCATATCAGCAGTCAGCACAACTCCAAAATAAGTTTCCAGTACATTTTGAACTGTACCGGCTTTCAGTAAAGTCTCTGAAGTCCTTCCCCCCTGCTCAATTTTAAAAAGATTGTCTCGTATGGTATATCTTCCCTCAAACGCAGGCAGTGTGCACATCATACGCGTGACAAACGGAGAACCGGGATACGAAGACGTATAATAATTGGACATTTCAAAATCACTTTCCTCGGCATAATGAAGCCCGAATGCCACAGCTTCCACAAACACATCCTCCCGCTTTAATTCCACCACATACCCCGATTCTGAATCCTCTCTGATTCGATATGTCCGCCCAAACTGAATCTGTTCCAGTCCCGGCTTCAGCAAAAGGGGCTCCACCCATCCATTCCCCCCCAGCCCCACATCGGCAACCCACAGCTGGCCGTCCAGGGGTACAATACTCAGCCGATGGGTCAGCGGCAGTCTCTCCCCTTCTCCGGAAAAGGGCCTGCACAAAACCGGTCTTGACTGATACCCCAGGGCATGCAGCAGCTCCTGGAAAAGACGGTTCAGCTCAAAGCAATAGCCCCCCCTGCGGTCCCTGACCACTTTTTCAAAAATATCCTGGATGTCCAGGGAAACCGCAAGACCGCAGAAAGGGTTAAAATCCTCGAAAGGCACCGCGAGACTATGACAGCGGTGCAGCCGGATAAACTGCTGTGTCCGGTCCTCTGACTCCCGATGAACAAAGCCGATACGCGCGAAATACTCATCAATATTAAACATATCACTCCTGCTCCAGCTGGGGCTGGTATGGACGCCCTGCCTTTTTTGCCTCCATAAAAGGTCTGCCATGTTTTTGTATCATTTCCAGACAGATTTTTTCATTCTCCGGATTCAGGCTGTAGGCCACAGTGGAATCAATGATCAGTCCCGTTCCGTCCCCCGCCAGCATTTCCATCCATTCCACCACCATCTTCTCAATATCTGCCCGGGAGGACTGGCTGGAACCGAAAACTCTCTGTGTGTCGAGCCCTGGCATGAACACAATCCGATCCCCGTATTCTTTTTTCACCTGCGTCAGATTATTACAGGCCATCACACTGTCCCATCCATCAAACCCACAGGAAATCCACTCAGGAATCAACGTATCCACCTTGCCACAGCTGTGGTGCACCACATATTGATATCCTATGTTCCGGGCTGCGTCCACAATCCTCTTGTACTGTGGGAAAATATATTCTTTATAGAAATCCATGCCGAAATAAGGCCCTGTCTGTATGGCCATGTCATCATGGTACACAAGAATATCCGGCTGGCAGATTTCATACACCTTCTCAAACAGCTTAATCTTATGGTCCGCGATAGCCGCCAGAAACTCTCCGTATGCTTCCGGATCCATAATCACCTGGCAGAGCGCATTCTCAAACCCCATCAGAATATGGGTTCTCTCAAAGATTCCATTCAGAGAAACGTACTGCAGCATCCGGCTGTCCCGTTCTGTAAAGGCCGCTGCCTCCTCTTTCATAGGCGTAAAGTCTATCTGTTCCAGGTCTGGAAAGACCACTTTATCTTTCCACTGTGTCACATCCTCAAGCTTAATATCACTGGTGTCCGGATGTGTGATATTCAGCGAATCCGGACAGCTGATCCAGCGGCATCCCCATGCATCATAACCAGTGGTCATAATGGGCCGTTCCACAATATAATCCCGGATTCCATAGGCTTCACTTCCCAGATGCGCAATCCAGTCCGGTTTTTCATGCCGGAAAATTTTCTCCATATTTTCTTTTGCTGTCATAACTGTAATTCCCCCTTTTCTTCCCTGTACGCCCAGCTTCCATTGTGTTATCTGAGATCTAATATTTTGTGCACAACGCATATACCGTCTCATTACAAAAAAAGTTCATAAAAGGCTGTAAATATGCTATAATTAAATCATACTACAAAAGAAGATGAGATACATCGTGCGGGACGTAAGAGCCTGCGTCATATTGTCTGTGCATCATACACAAACCTATGTAAAAGCATTCATCCCCTCAGAAAGGCAGGTTCAGCATGTTTTTATCACTCACACTAATTGCAGAGCGGATTCATCTGCCCCCTGACATGATCATGGTTCATGATTCCAGCCGCAGAAAATACCAGGACATTATGTTCTATCCAGAGTTCCCAGAGCAGCTGTCCCAGCCCTTTTCTCCTGATATCTTATATCTTTCCAGCGGGTTTCCCCCATCCCTGCCTGCGGGAATGCAGCTTCCTGATTTCATCTGTATTGTGAAACCAGAGGAATTTCAGCAGGCAGAAAGCTCTGTAAAACAGCTTCCCTGCAGCTGCCTTCTTCTGGGAACCAGTCTGTCAATGGAAGGTATTTTCAACGAAATTCATTCAAGGATTCTTTTTCTGCGAAAACAGATTGATATTTTTAAAATGGCTGTGTACACACAGCAGAGTCTTCAGAAATTGATTGAAATGATCTTTGATATTATGGGAAATCCAGCATATCTGGTGGACTCCAGCTTCAAAGTGCTGGCCATCGACCGCAGCCATGATATGCGGGATTTAAGCGCCGCCTGGCGGCGGCTGGAGGACGAAGGCTACCTGCCCTTTGACCTGGTGAGCAGCCTGATTAACAGCAAAGAACTCAGCGCCATGGAAGCAGAAGAAAGAGCAGTTGTGGTAAATTCCCGCTATTTTTACGTTCCCTTCATCAATTACAATCTAAAACAATACGGAAAAATCAAAGGGCATCTTTTCATCGCGGGCATGAAAAAAAGCATCTGCCAAAGCGACATCGAACTAGCGGAATACCTGGGCGGTTACGTCCTTCAATTACTGCTGCGCAGCACCCGGTTTCAAAATGAACGGGGCGACTATTACGAGCATTTTATGCGGGATTTATTCAGCGGTAAACTGACTAATCCCAAGCCCATCCGCCAGCAGATGCTCTCCCTGGGCGCTCTCCCGGAAGAATTCTTTACTGTGGCTGTACTTCACACCTCCTCAGAACACGGCCTTTCCGACGAGAGAATCGCCAGTCAGATGGAACGTTGCGGCGGCGCCAAGTCTGTATTTTACCAGGACAAAATCGCCACACTATTCAACTACAGAAAACAGCCGGACGCCCAGTCACTGCACAGCGCATTGAAGCGCATCAGCACAGAATTAAACTGTGAAATCGGCGTGAGCGACACATTCCAGGGATTCTATGACCTGCACACTTACTACATGCAGGCAGAATGGGCGCTGACCTGCCCTGCCTCAATCCGGCTGAAAGAGTCCTGCCCCATGATCCGTTATTACAGAGATTACGCGGTCCACCACATACTTTATGTATTTTCCAAAAACGAGAAATGGAAACTGACCGCATTCCCTGAACTGCTGGCCCTGAAAAAATACGACCAGGACAACCACACCGAACTACTGAAAACCCTGTACTCATATCTCATCCACGAGCGAAGTACAGGCATCACCGCCCAGGAACTCCACATCCACCGCAACACCTTAGCATACCGCATGGAGCGAATTTCAGAAATATGCGGCTTCCAACTGGACAATCCCGCTGTCCGGCAGAGACTGATTCTGTCGCTGAAGGCAATGGAACTGTTTGATACTGAGGAGTTAAGCAGTTTCCCGGCGGATTAGTACAGGACTTCTTCATCCGCGGGACTCTTGCTGCGTGTTCCGTACATGCCTTTCACCTCAGTTCCGGAGCTTGTCGTTTCGTGTCCTTACACTTCCCACTGGAGGTGAGGCAGGCGGATTGACGAAGGAGGATGCTCAATGAAAAACGGATATAGAGATTTAAGCGCGTTTATTTACGAAAGAACATAGCCTGTGCATACTCTCTGATGTCGCCGGGACTGAGCATGTTATACTTTGCCTTCACCGTGCTGAAATAGTTTCCAATGAGTTCTTTATCAATTATACGATCAGACGGAGCTGTGATAGGAAGATCCCCTCGAGTGGTAAGCCACGGAGCCTCGTTGTGGGTGAAACATTCAAGCACCTTTCCACTATAGCAGCACAAATTATCTATGACGCTGTCATAGATGGCTTTCTCTCCGGAAGAGAACACATTCGAGTCAAAGTCTTCTGCCTTTTCAATGGGATCAAATCGATAATCTTTATAGCGGAAGTATATGTCCCTATAGACCGGACCATGTACCCATGCCTGACAGTCCTCTGTAAAGAGAAATGCCTGATAGAAGGCATAGTAAAAGCCCTGAATATAATAGAGAGCCTTCTGCAGGGCGAGTGGAGTGATATCTTCGCACTGGTTCAGCAAGTATTGGATGACAAGGCTGATTTTGCTGTTTGTTGGCACATCAGGAGAGAGCAATGTATCAACAGCACGACGGCTCTTTTCATAAGCGAGAGCCGATTTCAGCTGCCCTTTATTTGATTCGAGCAGTTCAGAATAAAACAAAGGCTCATTGTAGATTCGGACAAGAATGTCTGAATACTGTTTTGTAGGCATATCTCCGTCGTAGTACCGGGAGAAGGTTTGTTCTCCCCATCCAAGGAGTAGAGAAAGAGGCCTTTTCCCAATAGCATATTTCACGGGAATTTCCCGGATCTGATCAAGGGCAATGATCCCGTTATCCTGCCGATATACATCGTACAGAGCACGCAGGTTTGCGTCTGAGATTTCTGCAACATAAATATGGGAATCACATTCAGCGCAATGGGCTTCCTTCCCAATATAGGAATATTCTT
>CAJURF010000092.1 GCA_910588825.1 uncultured Lachnospiraceae bacterium | reverse complement strand
TGCGCAGTTAGATTTATTGGTTTTCTAACTTACACACTTTATTTTACACTCCCTATATCTTCATTAATATGGTCAGCTTCATAGCCTTTCCTTCCCGATGTGCTTCACATATATCTTAATATGCTCCTATTAGTGATAATGACATTATTTCTATTTTCACATACAATAACAGGCATACTTTTCTCCTGCGAGAAATCTGTATGCCTGTTATTGAATCATAAATATGGAAAATCAGTCTAATCCTCTCACCACGCCCCCATCAATTCTTGTCCAAATCCGCTGTAATCTCATAATAATCGCAGGGATGTGCCGTAAGGCCAGTGACGCCTTCGCCGGATACCATGGACATTTTCAAATGAGACACAAAGATAAACCCATAGTCGTCTAAGATAGTCTGAACCATCTGAACTGCCAGCTCTGAACGCTTGTCCGTGTCAAAAGTCCTGCTCATCTTTTTCTCCAGCTTTTCCAGTTTGTCACTGTGATAGCCTCCCCAGTTTTTCGACGAATCGTCCATACAGTGGGTGGTGAAGAAATACTCGGGATCTCCTGTGGGGGCAGTCACCATAGCGCTTGCAAAAATATCCCAGTCGCCGCTTTCCAGAAAATCCTCAGTATTTGGTGTGTTATTTACCTGGACATCAATGCCGATTTCCTTCATAGATGCCTGCACGCTCTCTGCAAGCAGGGGAAGTTCCTGGCGGCTGGGGTAGGTGAGCCAGCGGATTGTGAGCTTCTCTCCGTCTTTATCCACATAACCGTCATCATCTGTATCCTCCCATCCGGCGTCAGCAAGAAGTTTTTTGGCAGCCTCCGGGTCATATTGCTCTGCCGTCACCTGAGAGTCTCCAAATGTGAAGCTTTCCGGGAAGGGTCCTGCTGCCGGGCTGCCATTTCCATCCATAAGCACCTGGGTGAAGTTCTCCCTGTCTATGGCGCTGGCAATGGCTTTGCGCACGTTTTCATCCTGGAGGGCTTCTGTCTCATAATTAATGGTGGCGAAAAACGACCGGGAGGTTTCCACAGACGAGATGCTGTAGGGCTCCTGCTCGAACAGCGGAAGGCTGGCATAAGGAAGACCGTACGCGGCGTCCAGCTCACCGGACTGCATGGACATGGTCATGGTATCCCCGTCTGTGATTGTCTGCACATGGATGGTGTCAAGCTTCGGCGTACCGTCCCAGTAATCCTCATTTTTTACCAGGGTGAGCCCCTGGTCGGTGATTACCTCCACCGCCTGATAAGGACCGGTCCCGGACACATTTCCCTCCGGGGTAATGCCCGCTTCCATGTCGATAATACAGCCATAGGGATCAGACAGATAATTCATGAAAGCCGGAACCGGTTTCTGGGTTTTAATGGTGACCGTCTGGCCGTCCGCGATGATTTCCTGAATCTTCAGATCTCCTTTTGCCCGTTCATGTACCTGTGTCAGGTGTTCCAGACATTCTTTCACCGCCTGGCCGTCCACCCCGCGGCCGCTGGTAAATGTGATGCCCTCTTTCAGCGTGATCACCCAGGTATTCTTGTCCACATTTTCATATTTTTCAGCCAGCCATGGCTCCAATTCCATGGAATCGGAATATTTAAACAGAGTCTCACCCACGCCGTAACGGATACAGGCCCAGCCTGCATAACCGTTATGGGGATTTACATCTGACTCGTCATTTTCCGCATTAAATGTGGTATCTCCATAATAGAATACCTTTTCCCCGCTCTTTTCCTCAGATGCACCTGCGGTATCTCCCCCGCCCTCATTGGATGAGGAGCCTGCTCCGCATCCTGTCAGCATTCCTGCTGTTACCGCCAATGACAGCAGAACTGCTGCCGGCCTTTTCCATAAAGATTTTTTTCTCATAATATACCTCCGGTTATTGCCATACACTTTCTAAAAAACCGCACAGCTGTCACAGGTTATTTACATGCAGTTTTGGAAGCGGATTCGAAAAATCATTTCACGCTGTCCCACACCCTGCCGGGCAGACACCGCCATAAATAAAGGGCTGCCGCCTGCCGGGACTCTCCCAGCCAAATACGGAATCCACAAGCATCTGTGTATAGGTTTCCTTGGGATTGCGAATTACCTCATCGGCTGCGCCCTGTTCCACCACACTGCCTTTGTACATAACCGCCACATGATCACACAGGTTCTGCACCAGAGCCAGGTCATGGCTGATGAGAATCAGGGAAAGTCCCTGCTCTTTCTGAAGCCTTTTCAAAAGCTCCACAATCTGTGCCTGAACCGTCACATCCAGCGCACTGGTGGCTTCATCACAAATCACCAGCTGCGGATTGGGGGCAAGAGCCCTGGCTATGGCCGCTCTCTGGCACTGCCCACCGCTGACTTCATGGGGGTAGCGGGCGGCAAATCCGCCGTCCAGTTCCACCATATCCAGCAGTTCATACATTCTCTCTTTTGCCTTCCTTTTTCTCATCCCCCGGTTTCTCATGCCTTCCATGATTCCATCCCCAAGAGTGCACCGAGGGTCAAAGGAATCCTGGGGTGTCTGAAACACCATCTGAACCTCACCGTACAGTTTCCGCAGACTTTTTCCTCTTAAAGACAAGGTTTCTCTCCCGTTTAACTGGATGCTTCCACCATCCGGAATTGTCAGATGGGTAATGATTTTGGCGGTGGTACTTTTCCCACATCCGCTCTCGCCAACGATTCCCATACACTGCCCTTTTTTCATCTGAAAACTGACGCTTTTTACCGCTTGAAAAGGAACTTTATTTTTGTAAAATGTTTTCTTCAGCTCTTTGACTTCCAATATATTTTCCATGTTCTACCCTCTGTTGATACGCATCACCGCACCGATAAGTCTCTTCGTATAATCTTTCTGTGGATGGAGAATAATCTCCTCTTTTCTCCCATATTCCACAAGATTCCCCTCATGCATCACCGCCGCCTTATCTGCCATATACTCCACCACACCGATATTGTGGGTGACAATCACGATTCCTGTACCATATAGTTCCCGCATTTTCATCATTTCTTTCACCACCTGCGCCTGAACTGTCACGTCCAAGGCACTGGTTGGCTCATCTGCAAATAAAAGATTTGGCTTTAGAATCATGGCCATCATAATGCCCACCCGTTGATTCATGCCGCCTGAGAGCTCAAAAGGATAACTGTTTAAAATCCGCCTGCCATCCGCAAGTCGCATGTGGGCAAACAGCTCCAGGGCACGCTCCCGCACTTCATTTCTGGTAACTTTTTCGTGCTGGCTCACACTCTCATAGAGCTGGTCTCCGATCTTTCTGATAGGACACAGGGAGCTTTCCGTGTTTTGAAAAATCATGCCCATGGCAGGCCCCCGCATCTTCCTGAGGGCATGGCTGTCTGCGTCAACCACATTTTGGCCCTTGTAGTAGATGTCTCCTTTTGTCACAGCCCCGCTGTCACCTAAAAGTCCCATGGCGGCCTTTATCAATGTGCTCTTTCCGCTTCCCGACTCTCCCACGATTCCCAGGATTTCCCCTGGCTTCATCTGCAGGGATATGTCATGCACCACGGGCCTGCCGTTATAACAGATTTCCACATGCTGAATATCCAACAGCAATTCACTCATACGCCCACCTCTTTGCGAAATCACTTTCTGGGGTCCAGCACATCCCGCACTGTATCCCCCGCCAGGTTAAATATGACAACTGTGAGAAATATGGCGCATCCAGGCGCTAAAATCACCCACGGCGATGTCTGCAGCATACTTCTTCCGTTACTCATCATGGACCCCCACTCTGCCGTAGGCGGTGCAGCCCCCAGACCGAGAAAAGACAGGCCCGCAATCTCCATGATCATCGTTCCTATATCCAGAACTGCCGTCACCACCACCGGTCCGGCAATATTCGGCACCACATGCTTACCTATCATTTTAAAGGTCCCGGAACCGGACAGCTTTGCCGCCTCCATATAGGGCATATGCTTAATCATCATCACCTGGCTACGGGTAATCCTGGCATATTTCGGCCATGAGATGCAGGCGAGAGCCACTGCTGCGTTCATAACACCGCCGTTCATGACACTGGCCACAGCAATGGCAAATACCATTCCCGGAAATGCCAGAAAGATATCCGACACTCTCATGAGAAAGGAATCCAGCTTTCCCCCATAATAACCGCAGATTATACCCACAGCTCCTCCCACACAGGTGATAACCGCCACCAGCAAAAGAGCGGAAAAGATTGTGGTCTGGGAACCAATAATGACCCTGGAAAGCATGTCCCGCCCATATCGGTCCGTCCCCAGCAGATGGGAGCCGCCAGGCGGCTGAAGCGCAATAGACAAATCCTGCTCATAAGGGTCATAGGGTGTCAGATAAGGTGCCAATGACGCGATGAGTATCACTAAAACAGCAAGCCCCCCGAAAACAATCATTTTAAATTTTGTACGGTTCTTTACAATTTTTTGTGCCCGCACAGTTATCTTCTCATCCATGATTATGCGCCCTCCTGTCCCAGACGGATTCTCGGGTCCAGATAATGATAAAGGATATCCGTCACCAGATTCACGCACACATAAATAACTGCCATCCAGATCACATATGCCTGTATCACCGGATAGTCACGCATGGTAATGGCATCTACCGCCATCTTCCCCACACCGTCCCACATAAAAATCGATTCCACAATAGCCGTCCCCCCCAGCAGAGAACCAATGGACAGAGCCAGCAAAGTGACAAGGGTAAGCATGGAAGACTTCAGCACACTGAAATACAGAATTCTCTTTTCCCCTACCCCACGCGCCCGGGCTCCCTGTACGTAATCTTTACCCAGCTCTTCCAGCACCACTGCCCGCACCTGCCTGGTGTATTTGGACGCCATGGACAAAGCCAGCGTCATTGTGGGCAGAATCACGCTTTTCCATCCAGCGGAATTACCCATCACAGGCAGAAGATTCAGCTTCAGAGAAAAGAAATAAATGAGAAGCAGAGACACAAAAAAATTCGGCAGGGAATTTCCTATAAAGCTCAAAAAGCGAATCAGATAATCTGCGATTTTATTCCGCCTCACCGCCGATAAAATCCCCAAAGGAATGGATATGACAACTGTGAGCAGGATGGAAGTTATAGTCAGATAGACAGTGGCAGGCAATTTGGACAAAAACGTGGAAAATACCGGCTTCCCCGACACAAAAGATTTCCCCATATCGCCTGTCAGCACTTTTCCCAGCCAGACCACATACTGCTGCACAATGGGCTTATCCAGTCCCAGGTCTGCGCGCAGCCGGCTCTTTTCCTCCTCTGACATAACACGCCCTGTGTTAGCCTCCATCAGGCTGATCACATCCGATGCCCCTGAGTTCGTCAGCAAAAAAGACAGTAAAGTAATCCCCAACAGAATGGGAATCAGCTGGAGAAATCTTTTTGCTATGTAATTTTTCAATTTATGATCTCCTCTTTAAACTACACACTTTGTGTAACTATACCTATATGGTATATAAATATGAATTTTTTCACAAGCCCCCTGGGGGGATTCCATTTATTCCTTTTTATTATAGATCCATTCCTTTCTGTTATACCCGTGAGCCAAATGATTTGCCAGCAGGCCTTCACTGTTTCAAGCAAAATAGCAAGTCATTTGGCAAATACGTATGCTCTTGAGTATATATGCCTGCCGGCCACCTGCAAAACTCCCGTTTAGTACTCCATCCAGTTAGAAATTGCAGTGGATAGCTTTTTCCACCTGTTATGCACTTCCCATCTACAGCCGGTACATTTTCCGATATGCTCCTGGTGTCAGGCCAATCAGTTTTAAAAACGCGTAATTAAACGAATTGGAACTATTATACCCAACGCTATGGGCAATTTCCGTAATGGACATATCCGTGTGGACAAGAAGCGTCTGTGCCTTGCCAAGCCGCAGCTGTGCCACATACTGCATAGGGGTGCATCCCGTCTCCTGCTTAAACACGCGGGACAAGTGATACGGACTTACCGATACCGCATGACTGACCACTTCATTGGACAGCTCCTCTGTATAATTTTGAGAAATATAGTCTTTTACCCGGTCACAGAGCTCTGATGACCGGGTGCTGTCAGGTTCCTTTCCCATAAGAGCACTTTTCCCAAAATGCCGGGCAATGGACAAAACCAACAGCATAATATAGCTGCAGATTGCCTGGTGCTCCCTGGAAGAATCCTCCATCAAAGCCATGAGTTCTTTAAACAATCCCTCTACGAAGGAAGCCATCCGGTCATCGCAGTGAACCACAGGACTGGCCTGTCTGGGAAGCAGGCAGTTTGGCGGAAGCTGGGCCAGACATAAATTTGACACACCCATACACAGAGTTCCTATTTTTGATGTTTTCTCATCATGCATGACTGCGGCATTGTAGACAATCAAATCTCCCCTGGCAACAAAATATTCTTTTTTGTTGATGACAACCATTCCAGAACCTTCGTATATATACAAAATTTCCAGAAACCCATGGGAATGGACCACACGATGAGCCAGGCAGAATTCCACAATATCCTGCTCACACACATACAGCAGTCTGGGTGTAGATAAAAATGTGAGTTCATCGATTCCAACTTTATTTTTAGAGTTCAATAACACAAGATTTCCTCCCAACAGCAAGATTTTTGTTAAAAGCGCATAAAAAAGTTTTTTTTATCTATATTTTCCCCAATAAAACAGCAAAATATTTGTATTGGAAATTCCTTATATGTATTAAAATTATCATATAATTCATCAAAAAACAAGAAAGGAGTGTTAAAAATTTGGAAAACAATGTAAACTACCTGGTTCAAATGGAAAACATTGATAAATCGTTTCCCGGAGTACAGGCACTAAAAAATTGTTCGTTTCGTTTGAAAGAAGGCGAAGTACATGCTCTGTGCGGCGAAAACGGCGCGGGAAAATCCACATTGATGAAAATTCTTTCCGGTGTGTATCAAAAAGACAGGGGCAGGATTCTGATTTCCGGCATAGAAGAAGAAATTGACAATACTGCAAAAGCCATAGAGCTGGGAATCAACATCATCCACCAGGAACTGCAGTTGATGCCCCACCTTACTGCAGCCGACAATATTTTCCTAGGCAGAGAACCCAGAACCGGAATTGTGTTTGACAAAGAAAAGCAGAAGAAACAGGCCGCATCCGTCATCCAAAGACTGGGACTTAACCTTGACCCCGGCCGCCATGTAAAAGAACTATCCATCGCCCAGCGGTATATGGTGGAAATAGCAAAAGCAGTTTCCTATAATTCCAAGGTCCTGATTATGGACGAGCCTACTTCCGCTCTCACTGAGGACGAAATCGAAGATTTGTTCCGTCTCATCGCAGAGCTGAAAGCCTCCGGCATGGGAATTGTCTACATCTCCCACCGGATGGATGAGATCAAACGTATTTCTGATAAAGTTACCATTATGCGGGACGGCACTTATGTTACCTCAAGCAATACGGCAGATATTTCCATTGATGAAATTATCCGGCTCATGGTTGGCCGCACCATCTTTGTCTCCAAGCCAAAATGTCCAATACACCCGTCAGAAGAAATCGTTCTCAGCGCGCAGCATATCCATGTGGGGCACCGGGTCAGAGACGCCTCTTTTGAGCTGAGGAAAGGAGAAATTCTGGGATTTGCCGGGCTGGTGGGCGCCGGGAGAACCGAACTTGCCCGGGCGGTATTCGGAGCAGACAAACGTGATTCCGGAGAAATCTATGTGAACGGAAAAAAAGCCCGTATCCGCCACCCCCATGACGCGGTAAAGTACGGCATCGGTTATCTGTCCGAGGACAGGAAAATCTATGGGCTGGCATTGGGTCTGGATGTGGAAAATAATCTGGCCCTGGCAGCATACCATGGATTTGCGGGAAAGCTGGGATTCATAGACCATAAAAAGCTGAGAAAGTCCGCTGATAAACTGGTGGATGAATTAAAGATTGTCACCCCTTCCGTGAAACAGCTGGCAAAAAATCTGTCGGGAGGAAATCAGCAGAAGATTGTCATCGGCAAATGGCTGCTGAAAAACTGTGATATTCTCATTTTCGACGAGCCCACCCGGGGTATTGACATCGGAGCCAAGAACGAAATATACAAGATGCTGAACAATCTGGCCAGCCAGGGCAAATCCATCATCATGATTTCATCTGAAATGCCGGAAGTCCTGCGGATGAGCCACAGAATCATGGTCATGTGCGAGGGCAGAATCACCGGGGAACTTACGGCAGAAGAAGCCGGCCAGGAACAGATTATGCAGTACGCGGCAATGCGCAGTGAAAGCGCAGCCAGTACCTGATAGAAAGGAAGTGTGAAAATGATCAAAGCAGCCAATTTGGATAATATCCGGGCCGCAGTGAAAAGGCTGGGCATCGTAATCATCGTTTTTATTGCAGTATGCGCATTTTTCGGCGTTTTGCTGCCAACCTTTTTCACCATGGCCAACATACAGAATATTTTGCTTACCGTGAGCATCACAGGTACTCTTGCCTTAGGCATGACATTCGCTGTCATATCCGGGGGTTATGACCTGTCCATGGGGTGCGGCCTTACTCTTTCGGGGGTAATATCTGGATACCTGATGACCATCCTGGGAGCGCCGGATGCAGCCGCTATTCTTGCGTCTCTGGTTTTCGGACTGGTGCTTGGATTTGCCAACGGTTTTATGATCACCAAGATGAAACTGCCTCCGTTTATTGCAACATTGGGCTCCATGATGCTGTGTAAGGGCCTGTCCCTGATTATATCGGAAGGCAAAGTATACGCCGTGGGCGCCAGTGAACACCCAGTCTACACTGGACTGGTGAAAGGCTCTGTCATTGGAAACATACCCAATGCTATTGTCCTGTTTGTCATATTTGCCGTTATTTCACATCTGATACTCACCAGAACTGTTTTCGGCAAGTACGTATTTGCAATCGGCAGCAATGAGGAAGCTGTAAAATTATCCGGCATTGACGCAGATAAGTATAGAATTTATGTATATATTGCCGCAGGATTGTGTACCGGAATCGGGGGGATTTTGATGGCGGCACGTCTTACCTCTGTCCAGCCCGGCCTTGGTTCCGGATACGAGATGGACGCCATAGCCGCCACGGTTCTGGGCGGAACTCCTCTCTCCGGCGGCGAGGGGAGCATATTGGGAACTGTGCTGGGCGTGCTGACTCTGACCATACTTTTAAACGGCATGCGCCTTATGGGGATTGACACCAATTGGCAAACTGTAATGACCGGGGCTGTGGTTGTGGCAGCAGTATTTATTGATGCACTGAAAAATAAAAGATAAATCATCAAAATTCTAGGAGGATACGCAATGAAAATGAAAAACATGTCAGCAGTCATTCTTGCAGGAATCATGACACTTACCATGACAGCATGCGGGTCTAGGGGCAGTTCATCTGGAGCAGACAGCCAGAATAACTCCGCTGCCGCCGAAACAGAAGCTGCTTCCATGACAGAGGAGCCAGAAAGCACTTCCAAAGACGGGGGATACAAAATCCTTCTGGCTTCCTATGACCAGTCCATCTACCCAGGTCTTGAACAAAAAGGCGTGGAGGCTGCCTGTGCGGAACTGGGAATGGAAGCCACCGTCCAGTCGCCGGCCACATACCCGGACCTGGCCTCTCAGGTCCAGATCATCGAGACTGCGGCAGCAGACGGAGTGGATGCCATCATCGTACATCCCGTTGACTCAGAGGGAATCTGTGATACTCTGCAAAAAGCGGCAGACCAGGGAATCGCCGTTTTTGTCATTGACACCCAGACCGCTGATGAGACAGGAACACTTGGGTTCTACGGTTCCAACAACTACAATCTTGGCGTGGAAGCTGCCCAGCAGATGGCCGAAGCGCTGAACGGAAAAGGAGAGGTAGCCATTCTCGCCGGAAATGAGGCTGCCCTTGCCCACTATACCCGCAGAGACGGTATGCTGGATACTTTCAAAGAGAAATATCCTGATATCTCCGTTGTGGATGTCCAGTATGATAATGTGGATGCGCTAAAGGCAAATCAGATGGCCAGCGCCTTTATCCTTACTTATCCAAACCTGAATGGTATGATGTGTACCGGAGAAGTGGGGCTTTCCGGCATTTTATCCGCAGTGGATGAGGCAGACAAAGCAGGTGCCTATACCATTGTAGGATTTGACTCCGGGGCTGCCACCAATCAGGCCATCAAGGACGGTTCTATCATCGGTTCTGTTATGCAGAGCCCTTACCAGATGGGATATCTCTCGGCAAAAGCCGCCTACGATTATCTCCACGACGGCAGGGAACCGGAAGAATATGTAAACGACACTGGGCTGTTGTTCGTGACAAAGGACAATATAGACACGGAAGAAGCCCAGAATGTAATGTATGAATAGGGAGGTAGATTTTTATGACATCAAAAGAACGGGTAAAAACATCATTTGCCCATGAGCAGCCTGACAAAATGGCTATGGATTTCGGGGGATTCGCATGTTCCCAGATGAATGCAACAGTAGTGGAAGAACTCCGCAGTTATTTCGGACTGGAAAAAAGGCCGGTAAAAATCCTGGATATGTCCACGATGACCGGCATTATCGAACCGGACCTTATGGATGCCATAGGAGGGGACGTACAGTTTGCAGACCCCAGATACGACACCTTTGGCCACAGAAACGACAACTGGAAAGAATGGACTTATCAGGGAAGCACTGTCCTCATCCCTGGAAACTGTACGGTTACAGACGACGGCAGCGGCGGATACTACGTCTACCCCATGGGGGACACTTCAGTAAAACCCAGTGGGCACATGCCGGCCGGAGGATTTTATTTTGACAATATCTCCCGCTCCCCTGAATTTGACGAAGACCAGGCAGACCCTGCTGACAACCTGGAGGACTGCCAGGTGATCACAGATGACGACCTGGCCTACTACCGCGGTATTGTGGATAAATACAAAGACAGCCAGAGGGCACTGGTGATCTCTCCTGGTTATTACGCCCTGGGCGACGCCGCCAATATTCCAGGCCCAAATATTAAAGAGCCCAAAGGGATTCGAAATCTCTCTGAGTGGTATATGGCGCCGCTCCTCTACCCGGATTATGTCCATGCCGTCTTCGAGGAGCAGACCAACAGAGCCATTGAGACGTTCCAAAAATGCTATGAAGTTCTGGGCAATGATATTGATGTGATGTATATCTGCGGCACAGATTTCGGCACCCAGAGAGGGCCCTTTATCAACCCTGATGTATTCAAAGAATTTTATCTTCCATATTATAAGAGGATGAACGGCTGGATTCATCAGCATACCCAGTGGAAAACATTAAAGCACAGCTGCGGAGGCATTTTCCCCATCCTCCCTCTGCTCATCGAGAGCGGATTTGACGCAGTCAATCCTGTCCAGTGTTCCGCCGCGGGCATGGACCCCCAGGCCTTGAAAGATACCTATGGAAAAGACATTCTTTTCTGGGGAGGCGGCGTTGACACACAAAAAGTCCTTCCCTTTGGCTCGCCGGAAGAAGTAGCCGAACAGGTCAAACAAAGATGTGAAATCTTCTCAAAAGACGGGGGGTATATTTTTAACACTATCCATATCATTCAGGCTAATACGCCTATAAAAAATATTGCTGCTATGCTGGAGACTGTCAAGAACTTTTCATAGGGAACTGTCTTCTGCACCACTTTCCCGCCGAAACACGGCCGGGCCAGCAGTCATTGTCCCTGAGCGGCCTTCAGTCAATCCTCTGGCGATTGGCTGGAGGTCACAGCCGCTCCCGCACAAACGCGGCAAATTTCTCAGCCCATTCCCCCGGCTCCTCATCTTTTTTCTTAATATACCCAAAGGACACCGGCGTCTCATCTTTGTACAGAGAAATACCTCTGTATTCTTCCGCTGCCTCCTCCGCCATCTCACCGCTCAGGTAATCTCCGCTGATGTTTCCTAAATCCGTGTAACGGAGAAGCTTGTTCATCAAATAATCGCTGTTGGTAACCACCGATACTTTCTGTTCCAACAACTCCTCTTTTTCCTGATTTTCCAAATCCCAGTAATGATTCAGGGTGAATTCTCCCCCGTAACACTGAACCAGCCGCAGCCTCTCCATTGGGATTTCTTCCAGGGACCGGGCCTTTGACAGAGGATTATGCCTGTTAAAATACAGCATGGCTTTCACCCGCTTCAGCTCCTCATATTCCAGATGATTTTTTCCCAGTCTGTATTGAAAAAGCTGCATCTGAGGTTCCATCACATGAACGAAGCCCAGCTGGTCCTGGCCGGATGCGCACCTTTTTATAATATCTTCCACGCTTGCGGCCATAAAATAAAAGCATACATCCGCATCCCGGTTTTCCGTGTAAAATTCCGTCAGCCGGGCCGCCATCCATGAGCTGGGATTGGTGGACACCCGCAGCTCCTCCACCTGGTCCATGCCTGCAAAGGACAAAAGGCCTTCCACATGTTCCAAAATCCGGCACCCATACTCATAAAC
>CAJURF010000091.1 GCA_910588825.1 uncultured Lachnospiraceae bacterium | reverse complement strand
ATGATTACCGGTGCTGCCCAGATGGACGGTGCTATTCTGGTAGTTGCTGCAACTGACGGTGTAATGGCTCAGACAAAAGAGCACATTCTTCTGTCCCGTCAGGTAGGTGTACCTTATATCGTAGTATTCATGAATAAATGCGATATGGTAGATGACGAAGAATTATTGGAACTGGTAGATATGGAAATCCGTGAACTGTTGAGCGAATATGAGTTCCCAGGTGATGATACACCTATTATCCAGGGTTCTGCTCTGAAAGCACTGGAAGATCCCAGCAGCGAGTGGGGCGACAAGATTCTGGAACTGATGAAAGCAGTAGACGAGTGGATTCCAGATCCTCAGAGAGATACAGACAAGCCGTTTATCATGCCTGTAGAGGATGTATTCTCTATTACAGGACGTGGTACTGTTGCTACTGGCCGTGTTGAAGCTGGTACACTGCATGTAGGCGAAGAAGTAGAAATCGTTGGTATCAAAGAAGAGACAAAGAAAACAGTTGTTACTGGTATCGAGATGTTCCGTAAACTTCTGGATGAAGGACAGGCTGGTGATAACATCGGTGCTCTGCTTCGTGGTATCCAGAGAACAGAGATCGAGAGAGGCCAGGTGTTGGCTAAACCAGGAAGCATCAAATGCCATACGAAATTTACCGCTCAGGTATACGTATTGACAAAAGATGAAGGTGGACGTCATACTCCTTTCTTCAACAACTATAGACCACAGTTCTATTTCAGAACAACTGACGTGACAGGTGTCTGCAATCTTCCAGAAAACGTAGAAATGTGTATGCCTGGTGATAACGTAGAGATGACCATCGAGCTGATCCACCCAATCGCTATGGATCAGGGTCTGACATTCGCTATCCGTGAGGGTGGACGTACTGTTGGTTCTGGCCGTGTGGCTACTATTATTGAGTAATAGAGTAAAAAATTAGATTTTAGGGCTTTCCGGTGAATTGGAAAGCCCTTTTTTTGGCAATAATGGAGGGGTATTACATGGAAGAAAGTTTAAAATATCAGCCGGAATATAATTTATTGAAAGATGCTTATTTGGGTTCCAGAGAGGTTTTGCAAAAGAAGTTATTATTTTTGTCTAATATGGCTCAAGAAGAGAAATGGGATTACAAAGGCACATCAGATAAGCAGATATTATATAACTATCTTTGTTATACATATGATAGGGTCAAAGCAGAAAATAAAATTGAAATTTTGGATGATAAATCGGTGATGTGTTTTAATACAGGATTACTTACGGAGCATGGGGCAGACATTTACGCATATTTTGTCAAAAATACAAGCCCAAATAAAAAGGAGGGGCAGGAGTGGTTTTTATACGGCTTTAAACAAAGGTCAGATTCAGAGTTAAGAGTATTTAAACATTATCCTGATATTGCTGACTATTTTACAACTCCAGCAGACTTTATATACGATAAATCAATGGAACTTACGATAGACTATGATCACATTATTGATGATAATTATGAAAGATTTTTTACTATAGGGCTAACAGATCGATATATGATAAATGCTTTGCTTGAAAATGCTGTAAAGAAAATAGTGGAGAAGGTGAAACGCAACTATAAGCTGGCAATTCCACAATATTATACAGATAAATCGACAAAACAGGCAAAAATACAGTTATTACTACCTTTATTTTTACAAAGTAAAGCTGTGGCTGATTTAGCTTTAGTCGTTGATAAAGGTGAATATAATTATGTAGGGAAAACCATTTTGACTATTGAATGGGCATATGTTAATTCAAGACGAATTGTTAAACCAGATGTTGAATGGCTAAAAATATAAAAATATAGAAAAGAGTTGATTTTTTGAACAAAGTAGTATATACTAAATTTAGATTTAAAGATTTATATATATTATATTTATAGAGTATATTAAAAAGGCGATATATTTAAAAAGTATAATTAGATTTATTAGATGAGGGTTGCAAAAGCAACCCTCTATTTATATACATTCATCTTATGAACTGTATGTAAATAACTTATGCCATCCCGCGCACCTGTCACAGATTATTTACATACAGCTCCTTAACAGTAGATTGGTGTATCCACCAATTTTAAATGGGTAAAGTCGAGTACAGTTATACTTCCATTAATAAAGTAATAGAAAGTTCATTTGCAGTCAACGCCTTTCCTATGATATAATAAATCATCAGATCGAACAAAATTTCGATCGCACGAAAGGTGAAATTATGAGAATAGGACTTTTAGATGCAGATTTAATGGACCACGGCACCAGGCATCCGAATCTGGCATTAATGAAATTATCAGGATATTATAAAGAACTGGGCAATGAAGTTGACTTAATATATAAATCTTATGAAGAAGTCAACGATTTTGACGAGATATTCGTTTCCAAAGTTTTCACTTTCTCAAACATCCCTGAATGGATTTTAGAAAAAGAAAATGTGCATATTGGAGGAACAGGCTTCTTCGAAGGCGGAGGGGAAAATCTGCCGGAAAAGATAGAACACCATAAACCAGATTATGATTTATACAAAAAATATGTGGAAGAACAGCTGGGTAATGGGAAAAGCCGGACTGTATTTGCGGACTATGTGGATTACTCCATCGGATTTGCTACCAGGGGCTGTTTTAGGAAATGTGCATTTTGTGTAAACAAGAAATATGACAGGGCATACAGGCATGCGCCCATAACAGAGTTCTATGATGAGTCTAAGCCTTATATCTATCTGTGGGATGACAATGTTCTGGCATATCCCCAGTGGGAAGACGTATTGGATGAGCTGGAGAAAACAGGGAAGCCCTTTCAGTTCAGACAGGGGATTGACCTGCGGCTGATGACAGACAGGAGCGCCTATCGATTCAACCATACACATTATCATGGGGATTTCATTTTTGCATTTGACCATCTAAAAGACAAAGAAACGATTATCAAAAAGGTCCAGCTTTGGAAAAGATATTCGTCAAAGATCTGCAAAATGTATGTTTTATGTGGATTTGAATCCCAGGATGAGACGGATATTGAGGGAGTTTTTCAAAGAATATCCATTCTGATGGAATATGGATGTCTTCCATATATTATGAGGCATGAAAAGTATAAGACAAGCCCATTTAGAGGCATGTATATTGAACTGGCCAGATGGTGTAATCAGCCTCAGTTTTTCAAGAAGAAATCTTTTCGTGAATTCTGCACAGCCAATCAATTTTACAAGAAAGACAAAAGGTCAAATTGTGCCGCTTACCAGACAATGCTGGATTTCGAGGCCGAGTTTCCGCACATTGCAGCAAAGTATTTCGATATGCGCTTTGATCAGAAAAATATATATGACCGGCAGTATGGCTATGGACGTAAATATGCCAATAAGCCTCTGTGCAGCTATTGTAAAAAGAGAGGGCTGTGCTGGGAAAATATTTTTATAGAAGATATGGAAATTGAGAAGAAATTTATCAGATTATATTTTGAGAAGGAAATAGACTTTCAATGCATGACCTATAAAAATTCAGAGTGCAGGGATATAGATAAGATTGTTGACAGGTTTGTCCAGATTCTATTGAAATACAACGTGGAGGAAATTGTAGATATTATAGTATCATCTGAGAATTTAGAGAGAGTTTCAAAAAGCAATATTCCGCAATTTGGAGAGATAGTAACATCTGTATATAAAGTAAATGAAAAATTAGTGAAAGCAGAAAAAGAGATGCCCTTTGAAGAAATTGGTTATTATTTACAAGAGGAAGGCGAAGAAAAGAAACGTACTATTACTGCGCAAAAAAAATTTGGAGAAAACCATTCCAAAATGGCGGCATTAATGGATCTGGCGGTCATTGGGAAAAAGGGAAACCGTTCTACGATTTATTCATCCCTGTTGGGTAACAAATTCTACAAAATGGAAGAAAAGGAAAAAGAGGATTTGAAAAAGAGGCTGCTGTTAAGAATACCAATCATTCAAAATGTATTTGTGCATGAGTCTATCGGGCAGATTGATGAAGATATGAATATTTTATCCCCTGCAACTGAAAAAAGAAGGAGATCAAATGTAATAAATGTGTTAAAATCGATCATAGAAGATAATGAAAATTTATCCAGCAGAATCGATTTCAGGAACTGTACGTAAATAACCTATGCCATCTGCTTGTCTTTTTCTCTGACAGCGCCGCCCAAAATCAGTTACATAGCCCGCTATGCGTCTGATTTTGGGCGGGCACTCTCAAAGAAAAATCCGGCGCACCTGTCACAGGTTATTTACATACACTTCCTTAAAGGTGAGTGATTTCATTTGGGAAAAAATTTTAGAAAATTAGAGTTAAAATCCAGCTACGAGACAGGGGAAGATGATCTTCTTGAGGAATTCTATGCCCCTATATTGAAGTGCGCCGCTTCGTATGACCGTATAGCTGGATTTTTTTCGTCCTCCAGTCTGGCTGTTGCCGCAAGGGGCATTGCGGAGTTTATCAGAAATGGGGGGAAGATGAGGCTTATTGCATGTCCAAGATTGGAGGAAGAAGATGTAAAGGTGATGGAACTTGCGTCAATTTCTCCAGAGAAGTTTTTTGAAGAAAAGCTGGAGAATGTGTTTGATGACCTGGAAGATGCCTTTCAGGAAGACCATATTATGGCATTGGGATGGATGCTTGCCAATGATTTTCTTGAGATCAGACTTGCTGTGGTGAATTTTCATGGAAGATTTTGTACAGTGGATGAGATTGAGAAAAGCGGAATTTTTCATCAAAAGGTGGGTATTTTTACAGACAGCAGCGGGGATAAGATATCTTTCAGCGGTTCGATCAATGAGACAGCTTCGGGCTGGTTATATAATATTGAGGAATTTAAAGTTTTCCGGTCATGGACAGAGGAGAGGAAATACTTAGATAAGGATGAGGAGAAATTCCGTGCCTTCTGGGGAAATACCCGTAAAAATGTCACCACATACACTCTGCCGGAGTCGATCAAGAGAAAAATTATCGAAAAGGCCAGGTCTTTTTCCCTTGAAAAGATTATAATTGAGAATTACCGTAAGTACCTCCATAAGAAGGAGAAGATAGATCTGCTTGGGTTATTTTTCTATCAAAGAGATGCTGTAGAAAAGTGGAAAAATAATGATTTCCGCCTTTTATTTCAAATGGCCACCGGAACAGGGAAGACCAGGACAGCATTGGGATGTATGGCCCAGTTGATGACTTTAACGGAGAAGCTGATTGTAATTACAGCGTGTCCCCAGGGAACTCTGTCACTGCAGTGGAAAAAAGAAATAGAGGATTCTCCTCTCGAGTTTGAGGCAAGTGCAGTGATTGACGGCACCAACAGGAAATGGAAAGATGACCTGGAGGAAATGATTTTACGGGTTACTATCGGATATTATAATCACGCCATTATATTTACCACCCATGCCACAGGCGCAAAAGAAGAATTTATGGATATGATTCATAAAAGTTCAGATTCCATTTCCTATTTATTTATCGGGGATGAGGCACATGGTTTGGGAGCAGCAGTTACGAGAAATGCTTTATTGGAACGGTACGATTACAGGGTGGGACTCAGCGCTACGCCGGGCAGATGGTTTGATGAAGGCGGGACACAGATTCTGGAGAACTATTTTGGCGGTGAAATGTTCGAATTTTCCATCAATGATGCATTAACCACCATAAATCCCATGACGGGAAAGACTTTTCTGGTTCCCTATACCTATCATTTAGAATTTGTGGATTTGACAGAGGATGAACTTGCCCAATACAGTAAAATTTCCAAGGAAGTACATAGAATGGGCTATTATTCCAAAGAGTCGGATGAATATGCAAAACGGCTGGAGCGCCTCCTTTTTAAACGGGCTGACATTGTAAAAAACGCGGCAAATAAATATGAGAAACTAAAACAGATTCTTCATTCCATGGACCAGATTCAGGATCTGATTATATTTGTTTCCCCTGAGCAGATTGACTGTGTACTGGAGATTATGTATGAGATGAGAATTCCGTCTCACAGTTTTACCATGGATACGGGCACGACAGCAGAGAGTAAATATGACGGACTGACAGAGCGCCAGCACGTAATAGAATGCTTTAAAACAGGATATTACAAAGCCCTCATTGCAATAAAATGTCTGGATGAAGGGATTGATATCCCCAGTGCACAAAATGCCATATTAATGGCCAGTTCTACAAATCCCAGGGAGTATATTCAGAGAATAGGGAGAATTATCAGGCAGGCGCCAGGCAAAACGGAGGCGAAAATCTGGGACATCACCATAAGACCCTGCCATAAGAATCTGGCAGGTCCTGAATTACAGGAATTTGAAAAAATGATATGGGAAAAAGAAAAATTTAGAATTTATGATATATTGGAAAATGCACAAAACAATGCAGAGGCGCTGAAAACATTGTACGGTGAAATGGAGGATTGATGTGGCATTAAATAAAACCATTTTGAAGAAAGTTGGGGAAAAAACGAAAGATGACCAAAGACAGCAGAAATTTATTATGGAAATTTTGGATGCGGAAAACAAGGGACTGGGGCAGTTTAAAAAAATTATACAAAAACAGGATAAAAGAAGCTGTCGGGGATGGAGAGGAAGAATGAGATTAGAGAGCGTAGAGATTAGCAATTATCGGCAATATAAAGATGTCTTTTTTGATTTCTGTACCAAAGGTTCTTATGATGTGCATATTATTTGGGGAAAGAACGGTATGGGAAAGACAAATTTATTGAACGCAATTTCCTGGTGTCTGTATGGGAAAGAACCTCATTTAAGCATTAAAGACAGGGCGAAAAAGAAGATCAATACAGCGGTTCTGATGGAGGCCATAGACCAGAAAAGGGATAAATGTGAGACAAAAGTCAGTGTAAAGATCAGCGTTGATAACAAGCAGATCATTTTCGAAAAAAGACAGGAATTCAAGGCAGTAAGAGATCCTTTTGAATACAAACCCGTCTTTGTTGTGACAGTGATTGCTTCTACGGGAAATAAAGTGCTGACGGATACAGAAAGTATAGAAAATCTTGTGAGACAGTATCTGCCAGAAGATATCAGTGAATATTTCTTTTTTGACAATGAACAGCTGGATAAATATTTTATCAGCAATCAGGGAGAGAAAATTCACCAGGCCATATTTAATATTTCCCAGGTAAATCTCCTTCATTCCATGAGTGACCGCCTGGCCAAGGTCATTCATGATTATCAAAATGATGCAGGCAGTAAGAATACTGGTATCAAGGAACTTAATGAAAAAAAGAAAAAGGCTGAAAATGCTGTTGAAAGTCTGAAGGACAATATCAGCCACTGCAGACAACAAAGTGCTCAGGCAGAGGCTGAAATAACAAGATGTAACGAATATCTGGCTGGGAAAGAGGGAGTTCCGGAAAAGGAAAAAGAGTATCAGGAACTGGCGGCAGATATCCAGAGTAAGGAAAGAGAGCTGGATGGCTGTATGGATGAATGTAAACAATTTCTGCGGGAATATAAGATTTTATTTTCCCTATACCCCCGGTTCAAACAGACACTTGAATTGATTAACAGCAAGGAGAGAGATGGCCAGCTGCCGCCAAATATAGACCCTCAGTTTTTGGAAAAAATGCTGGTAAGCCACAAATGTATGATTTGTGACAGAGAGATGGGGGCTGAGGAAGAAAAGAATATCGAAAGACTATTAAAGCAGTTGAATTTATCCTCCAGCGTATCCCATTTACTTGTGAAGATTAAGAGTCCTTTGGAAGATGCAGTGGAAAAATGCAAGATGTATCCAGAGAAAAAAAGAAAATTGATCCAGCAGGAATTGAGGATAACAAAAGAGCTGGAAGTCTGCCGGGAAAAATTGAATAAGCTGGATGTTTATCTAAAAAATTATCAGGATAAAGATAAAATCCGGGAATTGCATGAGTAGCGTTCCAAATACACAGAGATTAAGAAAAAGAATGATGAAAACAGGATAAAATTCGAACTTCAATTAAGTGACGCAGAAAAAAACTTGAGAGAGATCAACGCACAATTGCAGAAGGCAATAGAGAACCAGGCAGAATTAAAGGTATTGGAAAAACAGATCAAATTTGCGCAAAAGGCCAGGACTACTGTGCAGGAAATTGAAGAAGAAATGATGGAAGATACAAAATCAAAAATGACAGGGGAGACCATGGAGATTTTTCAGAGGCTGGACTGGAAGACAGAGACATTCAGCCATATTGAATTGGATGATACCTATGAGCTGGAATTATATGATAACTACGGCTATCCTATGGTTGGAGCCTGCAGCGCGGCAGAAAGAGCTTTATTGGCATTGTCGTTTACATTAGCTCTGCAGAAAGTATCCGGGTATGATTCTATGCTATTTATTGATACCCCCGTTGGACGTGTGGATTCGGATAACCGGCTGAATTTTGCATCTGTGCTGAAAGAGGTTTCCAAAAACAAACAGGTAATCATCACATTCTCGCCATCGGAATATTCACAGGAAATCAGGGATATTCTGGAGCCCTGTGCAAGCACTTATAAGGAATTGAAAACTACAGATGAGAGTGAGATCTATATAGAGAGCAGGTGAAACTATGAGCGAGAAAAGTGTTAAAATTTTAAATTGTTCCGGGGATGCAAAAAAGGTGATAGAAAAGATAGATTCTTCTAAACTGCTGAATTTGGACAATAAAAACTGCACGCGGATGGATCTGTTTTTGTTTGCACTGGCACTTGGTGTGGAATGCGGGGTACAGACGGAGCTGACAAAGACAGATACTCTTGTCCGTGCTGAGTATATTAATACGAAAAATGAGGCTTTTCTATATTCCGTGTTTATTTCTGAGATGGCGGCGGATGCTCATATGGAAGAAATCGAGAATGTGGGAGAAGTGTATGGAAAGGCCCAGAGATATGCCAACACTGGGTTTAAGCTGATTGATGATATGTTTGGAAAATCAGAGGATATTGTCCGGCTGGAACTGCTTCAGGAATTGGACGCCATGTACCAGGCTTTGGACATGGATTCATAATTGTGAAAGTGCTTTCAGGCGTGACGAGTTTGGACAAAAGAACAAATCGCTCCTATTTGTTTCTTTTGCCCAAACTCTGGTTATGAAATGACAGAGTTTATCCGGTGAATGAATCTGAAATTTTGGTGGATAGGAAGGTCGCCAGGTTATCTTTTATTCATGGCGTATCCAAATCCTGATCCGATCAGTCCCCCAAAGATATGAGTCAGGTTGGATACATTGTCGTGAATGAAAATTCCTTCGTAAATCTGTTGTCCCATATAAATCAGCGCAACAAGTATAAAGGTAAGGGGGATTTCACCTTCCCGCAGGCTGGTGAAAGAGGCGAGCAGGATAAATGCGAAGACAACGCCGCTGGCCCCAAGCAGCTGTTTCTGGGGGAACAGAATAAAGTTTGCAAGTCCAGTCACCAGGGCAGTGGTTACGATGGCCAACAGAATGCTGGATGAACCATATTTTTCTTCCAGCAAAGGCCCTACAACCAGAATCATCATAATATTTCCTATAAAATGTTCCCATCCCGCATGGCCGAATATGTGTCCGATGAAACGTACATAGGTCCAGGGGCTTAAAAGGGACGAGCGGTATACACTGAAAAATGTATTGGTTGTGGCTCCTTTTGTAATGTAATCTAAAATCAGAGATACAAAGCATATTGCTGTAAAACTCAGGATAACTGGTGAATTAAATGATATGACAATTCTTTTCCTACTGTGCTTCATCTGTGACCTCCAGAAGCTTATCTGATATTCATTATATTATGATTGGTCCGTCAAAAGGTCTCATTTCTTTTGAATGAAAATGGAGTTTCGACGCTTTGATCATATCATATTTATGAGTGGGTTACAAGACGCCGTGTGCCAGCTGTCCGCACAGCGAATAGATACAATTGATAATTCATTGGGGAATGGAAGTTTTTAATTGTATCTACAAACGGAATATGTTATATTATAATTAAAAAATTTGATGGGGAACTGCTTTAAAAATTTTGAACAGCTCCATAATCATTAAGTGACGGATAAATTTGTATATCTGCAGATATATCCGTGAAAAAGGAGGAAACTATGCATAATAAAAATCTTTCTGCATCAGAAGCACTGAAAAAATTAAAAGAGGGAAATCAGCGTTATTTATCCGCAGCAGCCAATCCAGGGGATATATCGCCGCAGATTCGGCAGGATACCTGCGCCAATGGACAGAGTCCTTATGCAATTGTAATAACCTGTTCTGATTCCAGGGTGATTCCGGAAGGTATTTTTACAGCAGGAATCGGCGAATTATTTGTAATTCGTGTAGCTGGTAATGTTATGGACAACCATCAAATCGGCAGTGTGGAATATGCCGCCGGGCATCTGGGCTGTAACCTGGTAGTGGTACTTGGACATGACCATTGCGGTGCAGTAGATGCGGCAATAAACCATAGTCCTGATGGATATGTGAAATACATAACGGATGAAATTAAAAGAGCAATTGGTGGGGAGACAGACCAATTTAAGGCAAGCTGTCTGAACGTTGCCAGAAGCGTATCTATCATAAAAGATAAACTCCAGGTAAAAGATGGAGAAGACGGCCTGAAAGTGCAGGGAGCCATCTATCATATTGACAGTGGTGAAGTGGAATTCTTGGATTAGGAAATGTAAAATAGAGCGTGTTTGAGAAATCATTCACGCTCTGAACAGTTCCTAACCATTTAGAATATGGGTAATAAGTTGAGATGTGGACGAGAAGAAGCAGGCTGAGTTAGAAAATCATGAAAAAAATTTTAAATAAAATGCTTGACTTTTTTCCGGTTATGATATAAAATATCTTTGTTGTCAAAAAACAATAGTTCTGCGGGTGTAGTTCAATGGTAGAACACTAGCCTTCCAAGCTAGATACGTGGGTTCGATTCCCATCACCCGCTTGTGCGTGAGTGGCTCAGTTGGTAGAGTACAACCTTGCCAAGGTTGGGGTCGCGGGTTCGAATCCCGTCTCACGCTTTTTTTATTGCCATTTTCATATGTTTCAGAGTTTTCTTATGGCTGTCAAGAAATCTAGATTATTCTAAAAGTTATTCTGGTATACCAGATATCTTTTCTGTCATTTTCACACTACAGTTCGTAGATATTTTTTATTCTGTGTTGTAAAATACTAATACTTTTAATAGTTTTTATGGAAACATATTTTTATGGGGAGGGGTTTTATGGAGTTTTATAAAAATCAAATAGTTACAGTATTGATTGAGGATATGGGAAATGAAGGGGAAGGCATTGGAAAAATAGATGGCTACACGCTATTTATTAAAGATGCAGTTATTGGGGATACGGTACAGGCGAAAATTACGAAAGTGAAAAAAAATTATGGATTTGCACGTTTGATGAATATTGAAGAACCTTCCCCTCACCGTGTTCAGCCGCCATGTCCTTTTGCCAGACAGTGCGGAGGGTGTCAGCTTCAGGCTCTTTCCTATTCTCAGCAGTTAAAATATAAAGAGAAAAAGGTGAGAAAGAACCTGGAGCGTATTGGAGGCATGGGGAAAATTCCTATGGAGCCGGTTATTGGTATGGAGGAGCCATTTCATTACCGCAATAAAGCACAGTTTCCAATGGGGCTGGACAGAGAGGGGCATATTATAACAGGCTTTTATGCCAGCCGGACACATACGATTATCTCAAACAGGGAATGTCTGCTGGGTGTACATCAAAATAAGAAGATTTTGGACATGTTGATTGACCACATGGAAAAATATCATATTGCGCCCTATGATGAAATCAGCGGAAAAGGGCTGGTGAGGCATGTTTTACTGCGTTATGGATTCCGTACAGGCGAAATCATGGTCTGTCTGATCTTAAATGGACCTTATCTGCCAGGGGCAGAGAAACTGGCAGACCGGTTTTTTTCGCTGGCGGGAATGACCAGTTTTATGGTGAATGTGAATACAAAAAGGGATAATGTGATTTTGGGGGATAAAACAAAACTGGTCCGGGGTAAAACTTACATTACCGATTATATTCAAGATCTGAAGTTCTGTATTTCACCGGCATCTTTTTTCCAGGTAAATCCCCGCCAGACGGAAAAGATGTATGAAAAAGCTCTGGAATATGCGGCGCTGACAGGTGAGGAAATCGTCTGGGATCTTTATTGCGGCATTGGAACGATTTCTCTATTTTTGGCGAAAGCTGCAAAAAAAGTCTACGGCGTGGAGGTGATTCCCCAGGCAATTGAAGATGCAAGGGAAAATGCCAGGTTAAATCATCTGGATAATGTGGAATTTTTTGTGGGGAGAGCGGAGGAAATTTTTCCCGCAAAGGTAAAAAAAGAACGGGTACAGGGGGACGTGATTGTTGTGGACCCGCCGCGTAAAGGATGTGGACGGGAGCTGCTGGATGCTGTCCTTCAGGTTATGCCGCCCAAAATTGTGTATGTAAGCTGTGATAGTTCCACATTGGCCCGGGATGTGAAGTATCTGAGGGAAGGCGGGTATGAGGTGGTGAGGGTGTGTCCTTTTGATAATTTTGCTATGACTGCGCATGTTGAAACTGTGTGTCTCTTGAGCAACCGAAAATTAAAACCTGATACTTATATAA
>CAJURF010000090.1 GCA_910588825.1 uncultured Lachnospiraceae bacterium | reverse complement strand
CTTTGAAGGCCGTCCAGCAGCTGATTTAAATAAGTGACTGCAAATTCCTGGAAAAAACGGGGTCCCAGAATTTCCCCTGTGCCACTGGGGTCAGATATGGCAATCACATCCGCACCGGCCTCAATCTGCGCTCTGGCAAAATTTAAGATCTGCTCTGTCACAAATCCCATAAATTCATGGGCTTCTTGATTGCGTTTTCTCAATTCCTTGTAGAAAACAACCGGCTCCAGCACCGACCCTGCAGTGCTGACTGGCCCGGTAATATTTCCGATAATGGGAACGGAAAGATTTTTTGATTTCAGGATGCGGATGGCATCCAGCACCACCTTTGCCCGTCCCTCATTCACATTCAGCGGTTTCAGCTTTCTCCACTCTGCCACAGAATCAATCACATATTGGGCCACATGGGGCTCCACAGCCTTTGACCCCATGGACACCTGTGCTCCCAGGGCCTCTGCCTCCACAGTCATGCAAAAAGGCACACCCACATTTTCAAAGCATCCCTGCTCATAATTGGCAAGGGCCAGCTGCGCCATCATCCCGGCATCCGTGTGGGCCTGGGGCCAGACTGCCCCGCAGGTATCCATCAATTCTGTGGTAATCATATTCATCATTCCCCCTGGACAGATACACGGGGGCCTGTCTGGTTTTTCATGCCGGAATACTTGATTCAGACGTTCTTTTTCTGTCAGCATTTTTGCTCTCCTCTGGTCTGATTCTCCTGCATTATCGTTTCCAATCTTATAATTCCAATTCCCGATATTTACTGCCTGTCTTTACAGCATCTCAATAAACGCGGCAACTCTGGTCTTCAACTGGCCCACGTCTGCCTGAGAATAATCTGTCTCAAGATTCATATAGGGAATCTTCTTCTCGTCATTGACAAAGCGTTTGATGCGCAGAGCCTCCACCGCATAAGTATGGCAGGCCTGCAGTTCCATATCAATCACACCGTCCACATGGTATTCGTCAATCATGCTGTCCAGCAGTTTAATCCGGTTGTCATTGGGGGTCATACAGGAACAGCCGATGTTCATATATTTTCTCGCCAGTGCCTCGTATACGTCCGGATTAGAAGTGTCTACATTTTCTTCCACCGATTTTGCGCCAGAGCAGTTCTCAAAAGCCACCACGGACGCGCCGTTTGTCTCCACAGCCTCTACCACTTTCATGGTTGCGCCGCCCATGGGACATCCGGTGATCAAAATTCTCGGTTTCTTCTCCCCTGCTTTTCCCTCTTTTTCAATTTTCTCAATCAGAGCATCCATCTGTGCCGGGATTTTTTCGCGCTCAAAGTTAAATGTGGTGGCAACCAATGTATTCATCAAGTCGGTGCCGGTAATGGGAGCCGGGTCTGCCTTCATAACAGAATACAATCTCTTCAAAGCATCTCTCTCCGCATTTTTCACCTGAATTCCCCGGCGGATGTCATCTTCTGTGATTGTCACGCCGAACACTTCCTCCAGTTTTTCTTTCATGCGGATGATCTCTCCCCGGTACATCTGGACACCTCTCTCACTGACGCAGTTGGGCAGCTCCATAATATGTACTGGCTTAAACTCTGCCATATATTCATACATTTTCTTTTTTCCGTCGCAGGTGGTCTCCCCAACTACCAGGTCGGAGAAAAAGAAAAACGGACACTTATCGGTTTTTCCAAATCCATAGCTGGACTTAATTAAAGGGCAGAGATTCTTGGGCAGGTCGGCCTCTGCCGCCGGAATAGTCTCGTCGGATGTGGCGCACAGGGAAACCACTGCTGCATTCATGGCAACTGCCAGTTCCTGGGGAAAGTACGTACAGAAAATCCCCACAACAGGTTTGTTCTGGTCTTTGATTTTCTTTACATTTAAAAATGCATTTCTTCTTCCCTCTGCAAAATCTTCAAAAATTTCCGGTAAATTTTTTCTTAATTCCATGGCATATTCTCCTTTATTCATTGTATTGAAAACTGTTCAAAAGTTATCTCCTGACTATTCCTTAACCGCTCCATCATAAATGCTGGATTTTCTCACACGCCACTGAGCCGGTCCGCCAGCTTCACAGCCTCTACCGCTGTGACAGAGTAACCGTCCGCCCCGATTTTATCGGCAAAATTCTGAGATATGGGGCCGCCGCCCACCATGATTTTCACCTGCTCCCGCAGCCCCTGCTCTTTCAGGCTTTCGATGACTCTCTGCATATTATTCATGGAAGTAGTCATCAATGTGGACATACACACAAAATCTGCCTGTTCCGCCCGGACTTTCTCCACAAATTCCTCTACAGGCACGTCTTTGCCCAGATCAATCATCTCATATCCGGCGGCCTCCATCATGACCTTCACCAGATTCTTCCCGATATCGTGGGTATCTCCTTCCACTACTCCGATCACCGCTTTTCCCTTCGAGGCTGTATTTTCCTTGGGAATCAGCGGTTTTAATACATCCAGCCCATTGTACATGGCAGCTGAGCACACCATCAGCTCCGGGATAAAATATTCTTCCTGTTCATAGAGGTCCGCAGCCTGATTCATGCCGGGAACCAGCCCCTGCATAATGCCTTCCGCCGCATCAAATCCATTGTCTGCGTATTCCTGTGCCACAGGAATGACTTCTTCGTCTTCCATTTCCAGGACACAACGGGATAGTTCTTTTAATAATGATTCTTTATCTGCCATTTTCCCTCTCCTTACTGCATCTTTTTCTTACAGTCTTCCATCAGCTCTTCCACTTTGGAAAGTTCCACCGGATAACCCACTTCTCTCACCGTGTCCATCATAGCCTGAATATTTTCAAGGGGAGTTTCCACCGGAAGACTGCAGCCTGACATCACCATGAATCCTTTGGGATTGTCGTATCCGTCGCGGATACACTCCAATGTTTTCAGACGCACTTCCAGTGGTGTTCCAGTATACATCACTCCGCCGGGGTCTACATTCCCCATGATTTTTGTCTTATGGCCTACCATTTTCTTGCACTCGGAAATGCTGGCCACATTATCAATGCTCAGCCCTGCGATTCCCATATCTGCCAGATCTTCCCAGATTTTGTTGGTCTGTCCACACACATGGATCACCGTCCCTTTTCCTTTGCTCTTAATGAAATCCACCAGCTCTTTCAGATAGGGCAGAGAGTATTTCCTGAAAACCCTGGGGCTCACCACAGTGCAGGACGACATGGGCTCGGAAATTGCTGGAGTCAGTCCTGCGTCAATAGCCGCCGCCGCATAGGCTTTGGAAGTCTCCAGAGAAACCTTACATAACTTATGTATGGATTCTGGGTCTTTCAAAATCAGCCTCATGGTGTTTTCCACCCCGATGAGGAAAAACGCGTTAGTAAAGGGTCCTACCACTCCCACAGAACAGCCGATTTCACCGCCCACTTCATCTACCAGATATTTCATGGCCTCCACCTGAATGGGAAGCCGTCCGTCTTTATAGGGGTCTGCAGGTTCCAGTCTATCAATCATGCTCACATCTGTAATGGCAGGTTTATCCAGGTCAGCAGTATTGTCCTCCGGGAAATTCACCTTTGCCCCCATAGCTTCTGCCCATGGAAACAAATCTGTAAAAATCCGCAGACTGTCATATCCGAACCGCCTGTAAGCCGCAATCTGCGCCTGTGCCAGAGCCTTGGGATTGGTATTGAATTCTGAAATCTTACAGCCATAAATCCGCGCAGTCCCATTGGCCACATTGGGATTACAGGGAAGCCGGTCAGCGTCCTGTCCATTGGCAATGGCCGCCGCACGCTGGGCAGGTGTCATTTGATCCATCATATCTTTTTACCTCTTTCATAAAATTTTCAGATATATATATTCTAATTATTAATGGTCCAATGCAAAATTCCAGCCTTCAGTCTGTCGAATAAGTACATGATAATTACCAGCACAATGGCGAGGAAAATGAATCCCACTCCCACCACATCAAACCGTCCGAAGTCAGAATAATACTGTATAAAATAACCCATACCTGAGGTAGCGCCGAACATTTCCGCCACCGCCAGAAGCATAAATGCCAGCTTAAGAGCAATGGTACATCCGGCAAGAATCCCCGGTGAGGCCGCGGGAAGCACAATGGTAAACAGACGCTCCATGCCTTTGAATTCCAGTGTAGCCGCATTTTCCAGATATCTTTTGTCAATGGTCATCACCGCCGTGATGGTGGTCCCCAGGATAATCCAGAAAGACCCCAGGAATATAATGAAAATGGAAGCCACCTTAAAGGACGGGAATATATTGATGGCGTAAGGTGTCAAAAGCGTAACCGGAACTGCACTGAATGCATTGATATAAGGGGTTACATTCAGCCTCACAAGCTTATGAAGTCCAATAAAAGACCCCAGAGCAATCCCAAGAACCACTGCCAGAAAGTAAGCAATTCCCAGCATATACATAGAGCTTTTAAATCCTTCTATCAGCTGAGGCAGATACTCTTTAAAAATCCCCGGCATTATGGTGATACTGTAAAAGAGAAAGGTATTCAGCACATGAAACACATCTGTCAAGAGCACATACCCGGCAATGATGCCAATGAAGATAAGGACAATCCCCAATCTTTTCTTTATAAAGCCTGTCATGGCGTCCTCCTGTTCGTTAAGTCTGTCTCATCGTTAGAACTGTTTCCTATTCTAATGTTCCCGTATTGTTGCCTGCGAACTGTTCCATCTTATCCTGGAAAAATTCACTGTCTGGATAATCCTTGATGAGAGATTCCAGCGCCTTTCTGTAAATAGAAGAATTCAAATGGTCATTGATATCAATATCCCCTTTTGTGAGATATCCGTAATCCGCCATCTTATTCCACATAGTAGTCACACTGTCTGTAAAGGGGTCTGTGTCATATTTCATATGCTCGCTGAGTACAAAACTATCTGCCGTCTCTTTAGTCAGGTCCAGATTTTCCACACAAAGATCAGACACATACTCCATGTTATCCTGCATATACTCCTCTGCCCGCAGATAGGAACGAAGCAGGCGGTACAGCACCTCTTCATTGTTTTGTACATAATCATTCATGCCGAACATACGGCAGCAGGAGTGGTTGGGCCAGTATTCATCAGGCCACATTTTCACTTCCAGCCCCAGATCAGCGGCCTGGATCTCATATCCGGTAGCTGTGGCGCCGAAATCCACTTCGTCTTTGGTGATTGCCTGGAGCACGTCTGTATTTTTCTTATATTCCAGGAATGTAACCAGATCCGGGTCATCCTTTTCACCGCCGATATAGGTGTCATCCCCATACTTAAACGGAATCCCCGCATCGTAGAGGATGCCCTTCAGCACAATATCCGGCGTCCCTCCCCGGGTAATGCCGATGGTCTTTCCTTTTAAACTGTCCAGATCCTCAAATACTGTATCCGGTTTGGCAAATACCGGTGTCTCGCCGATAATCATATACCCGCCGAAAAGATTAAAGTCCTGCCCGTTGGCCACCTGAATCAGCGGGCCTCCGGTCCCATATGTAGAAAGCACGTCCACCTGGTCAGCCATCAGCGCAGCAGCAGCGTCTGAGAGATTGCTGAGCCATACCATCTCCACTTCCACTCCTTCTTCTTCATTGAAGCCCTGGTCATCGGCCACGAACTGGAACACCTGTCCGGAAGTGGGCTGGGCTCCCACCCTGACCTTCAGCACATCCTCAGATGCTCCCTGGGTTTTTACCTGGGCAGTTTCCACGTTTTCTTTCGCCGTTTGGCTCTCCCCCTGTCCGCCGGATGACCCGCATCCCGTACAAAATGCTGTGGCCAATGCTGCACAGAGCAGTGCACTAATTACCTTTTTCTTCATGATTTTCTACTTCCTTTAACTTTATTTATATTAAAGACGCCCGTTCGGCGGCATCTTCGTGTATTAACTGGATTAAGTAATTTCTTAACTTCTGGATATCTGGGTCCGTGTACATATTGGACCGGGTGGGATGGGTTTCCTTTTCAAAGGAATGCCTGTACATAATCTCCGCAGGGGACTGGCTCAGCACGCAGATGTCGCTTGCCAGCAAAAGAGCCTCATCCACTTCATGGGTGACGAAAAAAATCGTCTTTTTATGGTCTCCTCCCTGTTCCCACAATTCCAGTATCAGATCCTGAAGCTTTGCCTTCGTGATGGCGTCCAGAGATCCGAACGGCTCATCCATCAGCAGTATGGGCGGGTCAATGGCAAAAGCCCTGGCAATGCCGCAGCGCTGCTTCTGCCCGCCGGATAATTCCCCTGGAAGTTTTTTAAACAGAGATTCGTCCATTCCCACTTTTTTCATCCATTCCATGGCAAGGGCTTCTCTGTCCCCCTTGCCCATATCCGGAAATCTCTTTTTTAGGGCAGCCGTAATATTTTTTCCCGCAGTCATCCACGGAAACAGACCGTAATCCTGAAATACCACACCCCGGTCCAGACCTGCGGATGACACAGGCTTTCCTTCCACCGTCAACGAGCCTTCGTCCGGTCTCTCAAGCCCGGCGATCAATCTCAGCAGGGTGCTCTTGCCACAGCCCGACTGTCCCAGCAGACAGATAAATGAGCCTGCCAAAGCCTCCAGATTAATATCACCCAGTATCACATCTTCCTTGTTATAGGAAAACTTTACATGTTCAATTGATACCTCCAAAATTCCCCTCCTATGGTCACAAGAGCAATTCCACAGCGTCCTGATACTTCATCTGCAGATCCTGGATTTTCTGCCTGCAGTCCGGATACTCCTCAGCACCAATCCGCCAGGCCAGTCCGCATCCGGCAGTGATCTCCCTGGGAATGGGAATCAGACGTCCGGGAATCTCATTGCTCATGCATTGTTTTTCAAAAGACATGGCCTCTGTGGTGGTATGAAACGATAAAATAACATATTTTTTCTTTTCCCGCATAATTTCCTTTCATTTCTGAACAGTTCCTTATCAGCGAATCATTGTTCTTCTGCAATCTCACGGACAGCCTGCACCGCAGTGTCCACTTCTTCTTCTGTATTAAAATAGGAAAAACTAAACCGCACAGCCCCCTGCTCCACGGTTCCCAGCGCCTGGTGCATCAGCGGCGCACAGTGGGCTCCGGCGCGGACACAGATCTCATAATCGTCCCACAAAATATCGCTGACAACAGCAGAGTCCAGTTCTCCAATATTCAAAGACACAATGGGCGCCCGGAGCTTTCCCGAAAGATCTCCATAAATGGTTACACCTGGGATTTTTCCCACGTTTTCGGCAAACCGCCCGGCCAGCTCCATCTCCTTTTGATGGACGGCTTCCACACCCGTCTCTTTCAGAAAATCCAGCGCAGCATTCAGCCCCGCAATCCCGTGGCCGTTGGCTGTCCCCGCTTCCAAAGCTGTGGGCATGTCTGCCGGATGGGTTTTGTCAAAACTGTGGATGCCGCTTCCGCCCACTTTCAGCGGTGTGATAGAAATCCCTTCCCGCACATAGATCCCTCCCGTTCCCTGGGGCCCCATCAGGCCTTTATGGCCGGTAAAGCAGAGAACATCCACTCCCATCTTCTCCACATCAATGGGAATGGAACCTGCTGTCTGGGAAGCGTCCACAATCAAAAGAATCCCATATTTCCGGGTAAATGCAGACACCCTGGCAAGATCTGTCACATTTCCGGTGAGATTGGAGGCGTGGGTAATCACCACGGCTCTGGTATGTTCCTGGCGCACCTGTTCCAGTTTCTCATAGGCAATCCGCCCCTTTTCGTCTGCATCCAAAATGGTGAGACTGGCGCCCTGAGATTCTTTTACATACAAGGGCCGCAGAACGGAATTATGTTCACAGGCTGTGGTAATCACATGATCCCCGGGACGAATCAGTCCGCCGATGGCAATGTTCAAAGACTCTGTGGCATTGCTGGTAAAGGCAATCCGAAAAGGATCTCTGATATGAAAAAGCTCTGCCAGCTTTTCCCTGGTATCATAAATCATGCGGGCCGCGCCTAAAGTGGCCGCATGGGCTCCCCGCCCTGCATTACCCATAGTATGAAACGCCCTGCACACCGCCTCCTCCACCTGCGGCGGTTTTAAAAACGAAGTTGCGGAGGAATCCATATAAATCATAACTTTTCCTCCGCAGTCAAAGCTGCCCCAAGTGCCCCGGCATACCTGCCAAACTCATGGGTTTCCACTGGACATCGCAGTTTTTCAGACAGCACTTTGATAAAATAAGGGCTGTCGCACAATCCTCCCGTCAGCGCCGCGTCCCCGCTGATTCCGAAACGGGAAGCCAGGCTGGCCACCCGGGAGGCCACAGAATCTATCACTCCTGCGGCAATATCCTCCCGTTTTTCTCCGGAACCAATATGGCTGATCACCTCGGACTCTGCGAAAACCGTACACATAGCACTGATGGACAAAGGCTCTCCATGTTCCGCCAGCTGGTACAGCTCCTCTAGGGAAGCTCCCAGCCGCGTGGCCATTACCTCAATAAACTTGCCGGTTCCTGCCGCACATTTATCGTTCATAAGGAAATCCACCACCTGGCCGTCCGCCACTTTAATCACTTTCGTATCCTGCCCGCCCACGTCGATTATGGTTACATTTTTCCCGAACAGCTGCCAGCCGCCTCTGCCGTGGCATGTGATCTCCGTCACCACTTTGTCTGCATAGTCCACGCAGACCCGTCCATACCCGGTGGCCACACAGCCCCTGCCAGGGACATACTGTTTTTCCTCCAGCCGGGTATAAATATCAGCGGCTGTCTCCCGCCCGTTCCACCCGGTGGGCAGTGTAAAAGAGTCCACCACCTGATGCTCTTTCATAACTACTGTCTTCGATGCAGTGGACCCTATGTCAATTCCAATATAATACTTCTGTTCCATGATTTTTCGTCAAATACTGAATGATTATTGATAAAATTCCAGTAGGTAATTCGTGAATTCTTCTACGTAATCTTTCAGTATATACCCCTTTTGATAAATAATATAAAACTGCCGTTCCGCCAGTTTCTCCGGCAGTTCAAACTGCAGCAGATGTTTCGCTTCCAAATCGTTCTGCACTGCCTTTTCTGAGATAATGGATACTCCCAGCCCTCCGGAAACCAGGTTCTTGATGGCTTCCTGGTCATTGATTCTTGCGGTCACACAGATATGTTCCTCTGAAATCCCCAGATTCTTCAGCAGCTGTTCCGCGCTTTTTCCGCTTCCGCTGCCTTCCTCACGCCAGATCATGGGTTCTTTCAACAGTTCCTGCAGAGAAACTCCCTGCTCTTTCATAGACAGAAAGCGCTCTGACGCCGGCGTGATGAGCACCATCCGGTCCTGATAAAACTGGCGGAATTCCAACGTCTCGTCGTCGATCTTCATTCCCACCAGGCCGATGTGGAAACTGCCCTTTTGTACCGCCTGAATAATTCCCCGGCTGTCACACTGATTCACAGCAAAGCAGATGTCTTTATGCTGCTTTTCAAACCCTGGCAGAACTTCCGGCAGAATATAGGCAGACGGAATGGTGGAAACCCCCAGGCGGATCACCTTGGGCTCATTACCGTTCCAACGGTCAACCATATCGTCCCTTAATTTTATAATACTTTGAGCACAGTCGTATAACTCCCATCCCCTGGGAGTGATCTCAAAATTTTTGGCGGTGCGGGTCACCAGCTGAGAATCCAGTTCTTCTTCCAGAATGCGGATATGGGTGCTGATGGTGGGCTGGGAAATCCCCAGTTTTTCAGCTGCAATGGTAAAACTTTTGTATTTCACAATTGCAATATAAGATTGTAGCTGCTTAAAATCCATTTTTCTTCCTCTCAACATTTGATGAAATTATCTAAAATCTTTTGTCTGATTTTGTATCATTTTACCTTCATTCTATTCATTTTGTCAATACTATTATCGTTTTTTTTGATACCACTATTCCGATTTTCACATATATGCGGACATTTGCATGTTTTTTTTCGTCATAATGACAGTGAAAAAGAATCCTGATCTTGAGAGTTTTCGCCGTATAGGGACAAAGTTTCCTATACGACAAGAAAAGAGGAGTCGTTATGACTCCTCAAACTCATCTTTCCCCACACTGCACAAGGGACATTCAAAATCTTCCGGCACTTCACTCCACGGTGTACCAGGGGCAATTCCCCCTTCCGGATATCCTTTTTCCTCGTCGTATTCCCAGCCGCAGACACTGCATACGTATTTCATAATCATTTCCTCCCATAAGTTTTGAGCTCCGTTTTTGTTTCTTTCGCCCAAACTCGTTAAATCTGAAATCAGTTTCACAATCCCATTATACACCCAAACACAAAAATTATGTACATAAATTTTTTATTTCTTTTTTTTCTTGCGGATTTTCCCGCTGACCTGCTCCACAGTAAGCTTCCACACCGTTGTCCTTGGCATAACAGATTTGTCAAACATACATTCTTCCTTGTGATAATGCTTCATCAACAGACACAATGCCTGAAACTTTTCCTCATCCAAAACTTTCTCAACCCTGCCCCTGCCAACCACACTCTCGTATTCCATGGTACAGCTGCAACTGTCTTTCGCACCAGTCATAACCAATTTGTGGGAACAATCCATCTCAAACCCCACACGGTTATCTTTTTCCATCAATTCATATTTCTTCCCCTCATCAGCCCCATGAAAATACAGCGTAATCTGATCTTCATGGACCTGCATGCCAAAATTCAGCGGAAGAATATACGGGTATCCGCCGTCATAAAATGCCAGCCGGCACACGTCACACTTTTCCATCACCTGGATGATGCCTTCTATGTCTTTGATTTCTCTGTCACTGCGTCTCATAGGTATCTCCTTTTATTAGCTTCATACTTTTTCTTCAGTCTTTTTTAGTATATCAAATACCAGCCATTTTATCAATAGATGGGCCGTCCACATTCAGCTTTTCACGTCCAAAAAGCCCCGGCAGTCCACCGGGAACCGCCAGGGCTTTTCCTTCTATTTTTTGTAGATAGCTTCTTTCTTACATTTTTCCATACAAGCACCGCATTTCACACACTTGCTGGTGTCAATGGTATAAGGTTTCTTCTTTTCTCCGCTGATGGCATCTGCAGGACAGTTCTTCGCGCACAGTCCGCAGCCGATACATTTCTCTGGGTCAATATTATAGCTGAGAAGCGCTTTACATTTGCCAGCCGGACATTTCTTATCCTGAATATGGGCTATATACTCATCGCGAAAATGTTTCAATGTAGACAATACTGGGTTAGGAGCTGTCTGTCCAAGAGCACACAGGGAATTTTTCTTGATTAAGTTCGCCAGTTTCTCCAGCTTATCCAGATCTTCCATGGTGGCTTTGCCTTCTGTGATCTTTTCCAAAATCTCCAGAAGTCTCTTATTACCAATACGGCAGGGAGTACATTTACCGCAGGACTCGTCAACTGTAAATTCAAGGAAGAATTTTGCAATATCCACCATACAGTCGTCTTCATCCATAACAATCAGTCCGCCGGAACCCATCATAGAGCCGATGGCTACCAGATTATCATAATCAATCTGCACATCAAAGTTGGAGGCCGGAATACATCCGCCGGAAGGACCGCCGGTCTGGGCTGCTTTGAATTTCTTTCCGTTGGGCACGCCGCCGCCGATTTCTTCTACGATCTCCCGAAGAGTGGTTCCCATGGGGATTTCCACAAGACCCACGTTCTGGATCTTTCCGCCGAGGGCAAATACTTTCGTTCCCTTGCTCTTTTCGGTTCCCATGCCTGCGAACCAGTCTGCGCCGTTCATGATAATCCGGGGAATGTTTGCCCATGTCTCCACATTGTTCAAAATGGTTGGTTTTCCGAACAAACCTTTCACTGCCGGGAACGGAGGACGGGGCCTTGGTTCTCCACGGTTGCCCTCAATGGAAGTCATCAGAGCTGTCTCCTCGCCGCATACGAATGCTCCCGCGCCCAGACGAAGATCAATATCAAAGTCAAATCCTGTTCCAAAGATATCTTTTCCAAGGAGTCCGTATTCTCTCGCCTGTTTCAAAGCAATTTCCAGACGGTGGATGGCGATGGGATATTCCGCGCGCACATAGATGTAACCCTGATTGGAACCGATTACATAACCGGCGATGGCCATAGCCTCGAATACCACATGGGGGTCACCTTCCAGCACGGAACGGTCCATGAACGCGCCGGGGTCGCCTTCGTCCGCGTTACAGCACACATATTTCTGTCCTTCACTGCCCATGGCAAATTTCCATTTGGTTCCTGTGGGGAATCCTGCGCCCCCGCGGCCTCTCAGTCCGGATTTTTCCAGAACACCCACCACATCTTCACGGCTCATGGTGGTCAGTGCTTTGTAAAGTGCTTCGTAACCGCCTGTAGCAATGTACTCGTCAATGTTTTCCGGGTCAATGACACCGCAGTTTTTCAAAGCAACACGATGCTGTTTCTTGTAGAAATCCGTGTCATTCATAGGAATCACCCCTGCGTCTGTCACGGTTTCCTGATACAGATATTCTGTAACAATATTGCCTTTGATTAGGTGTTCATCCACGACTTTTTCAATATGTTCCAGAGTCATATTGGAATAGAATGCGGCTTCCGGATAAATAATCATTACCGGTCCCAGTGCGCAGAGGCCGTGGCATCCTGTTTTAATCACACGCACTTTATCCTTCAGGCCTTTTGCCTCGATTTCCTCTTCCAGTTTTGCTGCAATCTTCACACTGCCAGATGACGTACATCCGGTACCTGCACAGACCAGTACATGACGCTCATAGCTGTCTTTTTCTTTGCTGCCCGGATGGCGAAATTCCACAGATGCCTTTTTCTGGCTGCTGATTGCCCTTAATTCCTCAATCGTTTTAATCATCCGCCTATCCCCCTATTCGTATTTAGCCAGAATGTCTTCCACACTATCCGGTGTCAGACGTCCATGGACATCGTCGTTAATCATCATAACAGGTGCCAGACCGCAGGCCCCTACACAGCGGCATGCCTCCAGTGAAAATTTCCCGTCCGGAGTACATTCTCCGTCTCCAATCTCCAGTACCTGCTGGAGTTTTTCATAAACCTGGCTGGAACCTTTTACGTAACATGCAGTTCCCAGACATACAGAGATTCTGTATTTGCCCTTGGGATACAGGGAATAGAATGAATAAAAAGTAACTACACCACATATTTTACTCATGGGAATCTGCATTTTGTCAGAGATCATCTGCTGCACTTCCACTGGCAGATATCCATATATTTCCTGTGCCTCCTGAAGCACGGGCATCAGTGCGCCCCTCTGCCCTTTATGAGCGGCAATGACCTTCTGGAGTTGTTCTTCCTGCTCTTTTGTCCCCTGGAAAGGAACTGTTTTCTTACAGGGAATTAACCATAAGCCTTGGAGAGTATGAAGAGCCAGCAGAGGAAGATAATT
>CAJURF010000089.1 GCA_910588825.1 uncultured Lachnospiraceae bacterium | reverse complement strand
TCACATCCCAATATCTATAGAATGCTGTATTTATACCCGCGAGCCACATGATCTGCCAGCAAGTCTTCACTGTTTCAAGCAAAACAGTAAATCATTTGGCAAATACGTATGCTCTTGAGTATAAGACACGCTCTAGTCTTCTGCCAGACACTGAACTGCCGTAATAGCTGTTACACCCACGATATCCTCTGCAGAGCATCCTCTGGAAAGATCGTTGACTGGTTTTGCGATTCCCTGGGTAACAGGTCCGTAAGCTTCTGCTTTTGCCAGTCTCTGGGTAAGTTTGTAGCCGATGTTTCCTGCATCCAGGTCAGGGAAGATCAGAACGTTTGCTTTTCCTGCAACCGGGCTGTTAGGAGCTTTGGATGCGCCTACGCTGGGAACGATTGCCGCGTCTAACTGGAACTCTCCGTCTAATTTCAGGTCAGGATGTTCTTCTTTTGCAATGCGGACAGCTTCTACTACTTTGTCAACATCAGCATGTTTTGCACTGCCCATGGTGGAATGAGAAAGCATGGCTACAACTGGCTCTCTCTCTACCAGCAGCTGGAAGGATTCTGCGGAAGATGCTGCAATTGCGGACATTTCTTCCGGTGTAGGATTCTGTACCAGTCCGGAATCAGCAAAGATAAAGGTTCCGTCTGCACCATATTCACAGTTGGGCACAACCATCAGGAAGAAAGCGGAAACTAACTTGGTTCCCGGTTTTGTTTTCAGAATCTGCAGGCAGGGACGCAGTGTGTCTGCAGTGGAGTGGCAGGCACCGGATACCATACCGTCGGCGTCTCCCATTTTTACCATCATAACTCCGTAATACAGATATTGGTTCAGCAGAATTTCTTTTGCCTGTTCTGGAGTCATGCCTTTTTTGCTTCTCAGCTCTACCAGTTTGTCAATGTAGCCGGCTGTCTTATCAGAAGTGGCAGGGTCTACGATAACAGCTCCTGAAATGTCCAGTCCCTGGGCATCTTTTTTCACTGTCTCTTCGTTTCCGATTAAAACGACTTTTGCCAGTCCTTCCTTTAAGATCATTTCCGTTGCTTCTAAAGTTCTCCGGTCTTCTGTCTCCGGCAGTACAATAGTTTTCTGGGCAGCTTTTGCCCTGGCTTTGATTGTGTCAATAAATCCCATGATTTTTGACTCCTTTCCTAACATTATCGCTGTTGTATTTTCTATATCGCGAGGCGGGCCCCTGTCTATGTAAAGGAACAGTAACCCTGCTTGTCTTATTATAAACCTTGTAGCCTTGTATTTCAAGTTTTATAGTGGTAAAATATGCTTCATTATACGAAATATGAGGTATGATCTTATGAAAATTACCGGAATCATTGCCGAATATAATCCGTTTCACAACGGACATCTTTACCATCTGCACAAAGCCCGCCAGGAGACAGGGGCCGATTATCTGGTGGTGGTGATGAGCGGGGATTTTACCCAGAGAGGTACTCCCGCCCTGGCCGACAAGTTTGTCCGGACCCGGATGGCTCTGTCCGGCGGAGCCGACCTGGTTCTGGAGCTGCCTGTTATATACGCGTCGGCAAGCGCCCCTTATTTTGCCCATGGCGCGGTCTCCCTTCTGGATAATCTCCAGATAGTGGACTGCCTGTGCTTTGGAAGTGAAGGGGGCGGCACTGATTTGTTCTGGGAAATCAGCCGGATCTTTCAAAAGGAACCCCCTGGATTCAAAGAACGCCTGCGGGGGTATCTGTCCACAGGCCGCTCCTTTCCCGACGCCCGGTATCAGGCTCTGAGAGACTCCCTAAAACCAGGCGTACTTCCGGAAGGGCTCCTTTACTCCCCCAACAACATTCTGGGACTGGAATACTGCACAGCCATCCGGGATTTTGGCTCCTCCATCCGGCCTTTGGCCATCGCCCGGCAGGAGTCGGACTATCACCAGACCAGCCTGGGAAAACAATACAGTTCTGCCACAGCGGTGCGCCGTGCAGTGCGGCAGGGAGAAAGCCCCAAATGCTGGCTGAACCATCTGCCGCCGTCTGCCGGAGAGATTTTGGAACAGACTCTGGGGGCACGGGGGTGGATAGAGGAGAATGATTTTTCCCTTCTGCTCAAATACAAATGTATGGAGACACCTCCGGAAAAACTCTGTGAATATTTTGATGTATCGGAGGAAATGGCCAGGCGGATTCATCACTGCCTGAATCACTTTACCGATTACGAAGATTTCACGGCACGAATCAAGACCAGGGAGATCACTTATACCCGGGCTGCCCGGGGGCTTCTGCATATACTTCTGCACCTGCCTCAGCCAGCGCTGCCCTCCACAGCTTTGGCGTACTCTCCCTATGCGAGAATCCTGGGATTTCGACAAGACGCCCGCCCCCTCCTGGCACACATAAAAAAAGCAAGCCGGATTCCTCTGGTATCACGGCCTGCAAAATTTTTAAAAAACAGCCAGTCTGTCCACTCACGGGCATGTGAGATGCTGAAACAAGATATCCACGCCGCCAATGTATATGAAAGCGTGCTGGCTTATAAAAGCCATACCCCCTTTACCCATGAATGCAGACGCCCAATCATCAGTTTTTAAAGCTGTGGATAGGCGCCGGGATTCTTCCTCCCCTCTGTACAAATGCCTCACAGGAGAAGCTGTTCACAGGCATCACCGGCCCGTGTCCCAGAAGGCCGCCGAATTCCACACAGTCTCCCACTCCTTTTCCGATGACAGGAATCAGACGCACGGCTGTGGTTTTCTGATTCACCATGCCAATGGCCGCTTCATCGGCGATAATCCCGGAGATGGTGCTTGCGGAGGTATCACCGGGAACGGCAATCATATCCAGACCCACGGAGCAGACACAGGTCATGGCTTCCAGTTTTTCCAATGTGAGAGCTCCTGCCTCCACGGCGTCAATCATTCCCTGGTCTTCGCTGACCGGAATAAAGGCGCCGCTCAATCCTCCCACAGAAGAAGATGCCATGACACCGCCCTTTTTCACCTGGTCATTGAGAAGCGCCAGGGCTGCGGTAGTGCCGGGCGCACCGGGATGTTCCACGCCGATTTCCTTGAGAATATCGGCCACGCTGTCTCCCACTGCCGGAGTGGGGGCCAGGGATAAGTCTACAATGCCGAAGGGCACTTCCATCTTCCGTGATGCTTCCTGAGCCACCAGCTGGCCCACACGTGTCACTTTAAAAGCAGTCCGCTTGATAGTTTCACAAAGGGTTTCAAAATCTGCCCCACGGGCGCTTTTCAATGCGTTTTTCACCACTCCCGGGCCGCTGACTCCCACGTTGATGATACTGTCCGCCTCTGTCACCCCGTGGAATGCCCCAGCCATAAAGGGATTATCATCCGGAGCATTACAGAACACAACCAGTTTGGTGCATCCGCAAGAATCCCTGTCTTTAGTCTTTTTGGCCGTTTCCAGGATGATCTCACCCATTAATTTTACAGCGTCCATGTTGATTCCTGTCTTGGTGGAACCCACATTCACCGAAGCACACACCCGGTCTGTCTCAGCCAGCGCCTGGGGGATAGACCGAATCAGCCGTTCTTCTGCCGGGGTCATCCCTTTTGACACCAGTGCCGAATAGCCCCCGATGAAATTTACCCCCACAGTCTTTGCCGCGTCGTCCAGGGTCTTTGCCAGTGTAAGAAAATCTTCCGGACTTTTGCAGGCATTCCCCCCCACCAAGGCAATGGGGGTCACGGAAATTCTCTTATTGACAATGGGAATTCCGTATTCCATCTCAATGGCCCTGCCCACGGATACCAGATTTTTGGCCTTTTTTGTAATCTTCTCATAAATGCGGTTTCGCAGCTTATCCAGATCGGAATCTACACAGTCCAGCAGGCTGATTCCCAGAGTAATGGTCCGGACATCCAGATTCTCCTGCTCAATCATCTTATTTGTTTCATTGACTTCAAAAATATTGATCATAATCTCTACTCCTCAATCAGATCCGGTGCATTTTTGTGAAAATATCCTCGTGCTGACAGCGGATCACCACGCCGATTTCCTCCCCCAGCCCCTCCAGTTCCCGTGTGAGAGTGCTCATGTCTTTGGATGATTTGCTGGTGTCTGTGATCATCATCATGTTCAGATATCCCTGTACGATGGTCTGGGAAATATCCAGGATGTTGATCTGATTATTGGATAGATACGTACATACCCCGGCAATAATGCCCACTTTATCCGGGCCAAGTACAGTTATAATTGTTTTCTTCATGAATCTGCCTCTCTTTCTCCTTAAAACGTCAATCTATCTATACCGTGACCATCTGGGAGACCTGCTCCCGTTTGGCTACCTGTATGTAAAAATCCCTGGGCTGGTAGGGAGTGCCTGAGCAGGCCACTTCCGCACAGACCGCCTCATATGCCAGCGCCTCGTAATTATTCTCTTTGCTCAAATGTCCCAGAAAAACAGCCTTCAGCTGGTCATGGAGCAGACGGCAGAGCAGCTGTCCCGCGCTTTCATTGGACAGATGTCCCCGGTTTCCCAATATCCGCCGTTTCAGATAATAAGGGTATCTGCCCACCTGCAGCATATTCACATCGTGATTAGCCTCCAAAAGCAGGGCATTTAATTTCTGTAACCTCTTAATGGTATACTCGCTGTACTGTCCCAAGTCGGTGGCAATTCCCACAGATTTCCCCCCGCACTCCAGTCGGTATCCCACCGGCTTTGCCGCATCGTGGGAGATCTCAAAAGGCAGGATTTTCAAATCTCCCACCGTAAATTCTTCATCGGGCTGTATCAGACAGAACAGCTCTGGATCAATGACTCCCAGGCTTCCTGTCTGCATAATGGCTTCTGCCGTTTCTTTTGTGGCGTAAATGGGCAGACTGTATTTTCTCGATAATACACCCAGTCCCTTGATGTGGTCCGAGTGTTCATGGGTAATCAAAATCCCGTCGATTTCTTTTGCTGTGCGGTCAATGGCATTCAGCCCTGCTTCCACCTTTTTCCCGCTGATGCCTGCATCAATGAGCACCCCGGTGTTTTCACTCCCCACATAGGCACAGTTACCGCTGCTGCCGCTGGCAATGCTGCATAAATCCATATTCTTTAATCCTCTCATCAATCTGCTGGCAGGCTGTCTGGAAATCACCATTATTTTCCACTGTATAGCTGCATTTTTCCCGGAATACAGCATCTGACAGCTGGTTGTTTAAAATATCCGTAATCTTTTCATCTGAGTAGCCTCTCTGCTGTTTCAGCCGCTGTCTGCGGACAGCTTCTTCCACATGAATGTACCACATATCTTCACAGATTTCATCGTAGTGGTCCTCCAGCAGAAGGGCTGCCTCAATGACAAAAACGTCCCGGCCTGCAGCCTCCTGCGTGGCTATGCGCCTGCGGATTTCCCGCTTCACAGCTGGGTGGACGATTTGATTCAGCTGTTTTAACAAATCCGGGCAGGGGAAAACCAGACCGGCTGTTCTCTTCCGGTCAATTTTTCCCTGTTCATCCAGAATCTCCCGGCCCAGCAGATTCAAAACCGGTTCATAGCAGCTTCCCTCAGGTTCCATCAGTTCATGGGCTGTGAGATCGGCCTGTACTGTGTACGCATCATACTGTTCTCTTAAGTAATCCAGTATGGTACTTTTTCCAGCCCCCACTCCCCCTGTGATTCCTATGATATACATCTCTACTTCGCCTCATACCAATTGCTGCCCTGGTGCATATCCACCTCCAGAGCCACATCCAGACAGGCAGCACTTTTCATCTCTTCCTCCAAAATCCGGGAAACCGTCTCCACTTCCTCCAGACGGGTTTCCACAAGCAATTCGTCGTGAACCTGTAAAATCAGTCGGGAAGCCAGTCCCTCTTTTGCCAGACGCTGGCGCACCCGGTTCATGGCAATCTTGATAATATCTGCCGCCGAACCCTGAATGGGGGAATTCATGGCAATCCGCTCTCCGAATCCTCTCTGCGCAAAATTGCTGGACTTTAGTTCCGGTATGGGTCTGCGCCTGCCCAGCATGGTTGACACATAGCCCTGGGACTTTCCCTGGGCAACCAGCCCATCCAGAAAGCCTTTGATCTGAGGATACGCTCTAAAATAGGAAGCAATATAATCCGACGCCTCTTTCCTGCTGATGCTTAAGTCCTGGCTCAGGCCAAAGGAGCTGATCCCATAGACAATCCCAAAATTCACCGCTTTGGCATTGCGCCGCTGTAAGTCCGTGACTTCATCAAAGGGAATATGGAACACCTGGGATGCGGTAATCCTGTGGATATCCTGTGCTTCCCGGTACGCCTGAATCAGTTTCTCATCCCCGGACATATGGGCCAGAACCCTCAGCTCTATCTGGGAATAGTCCGCGTCCAGAAATACACATCCTTCTTTGGGCACAAAGACTTTGCGGATCAGCCTTCCCAGCTCCATGCGGATAGGGATATTCTGCAGGTTAGGCTCTGTACTGCTGATACGCCCGGTTGCAGTGATGGTCTGGTTAAAATGAGAATGAATGCGTCCAGTATCATCCACAAAATTTAACAAACCGTCCGCATAGGTGGATTTCAGCTTGGCAAGCTGGCGGTATTCCAGCACATCCCGTACAATCTGATGGTCACAGGCCAGCTTGTCCAGCACGTCTGCGGCGGTGGAATAGCCGGTCTTGGTCTTCTTTCCCCCGGGAAGGCCCATCTTTTGAAACAAAATCACGCCCAGCTGTTTCGGTGAGTTGATATTGAATTCTTCTCCTGCCTGCTGCCAGATGAGTTCTTCCAATTCCCTGATTCTGCCTGACAACTGTTGTCCATATGCCGCCAGGGCCTCTGCTTCCACCTGGATTCCTTCCCGCTCCATTTCATATAGAGTGGCTGTCAGCGGCATCTCAATCTCCCAGAACACCTGCTCCATCCCCGTATCTTTTAGAGCCTTTTCCAGAGGTTTTCTGGCGTGCAGAGCCATATAGGCCATATAGCATCCCATCTGCATCAGCTGCCCAGGGCACTGTGCCAATGCCTGCGCGTCGGTAAGTTTCCCCAGCAGTTCTTCCCTGGAAGGCACAAACAGTCCCAGATATTCTTTTCCAATGTCTTCATAGGTATAATGAGTCTTCAGCGGATTCAGCAGATACGCCGCCACCCCCGCATCAAAAGTCCCCGGCTTTTCCAGAGACGGCACATAATGAAGAAGGTGTTTCACATCCATGGCAGACACCTGAACCTTTTGGGACAGAATATCTGCCTGGGACAGCAGAAAATCCTCCGTCTCAGAAATATCGGCAGGAATATACACCGCCTGGTCTTTCCATGCCAGAGTAAGAGCTGCAATCTTCCCGGAATCCCCGAAAATCCACAGCCCGGCTTCCCCCTGCTCCCCAGCTTGGGCGAAACAGCCCAGTGCTTCCTCCTCACTCTGGCAGCATACGAACGCCTTTTCTATGGAATGTTCCTGGGTTTCCTGTGCTTCCTGTGAAAACTTGCTGAGCAGATTTTTAAAATCCAGTTTTCGGAACATTTGATACGCCTCTGGAGTATAGAGACTGCCCTTTTTCGCCTTTTCATAAGAGAAATCATCGAGAGGCGCCTGCACGTTGATAGTGGCCAGCTCCTTGCTCATCTGGGCCAGGTCGTAATGGTCCCGCAGGGACTCCCGTGCCTTCTTGGGCATTACCTGCTCCAGATTGGCGTGGGCATTCTCAATGGTTCCGAACTGAACGATTAATTTAGTTGCTGTCTTCTCTCCCACTCCCGGAATTCCCGGAATATTATCAGAAGAATCCCCCATGAGAGCTTTCAGTTCTATAATCTGGGGCGGCGTCACCTGGTATTTTTCCTTCACCTGTTCTGCCAGATAATCCTCCACTGTAGTATTCCCACGGCTGGTCTTGGGAATGCGGATTTTTATCCGGTCTGTGGCCAGCTGCAGAAGATCCCGGTCGCCGGACAGTATGGTCACCTCCATGCCCCGTTCCTGGCTTTTCCTGGCCAGTGTCCCCAAAATATCATCCGCCTCATACCCCTCCAGGGTCACCACATGGATTCCCATGGAAGCCAGAACCTCCTTCAGAACCGGAACCTGCTGGCGCAGTTCTTCCGGCATGGGCTTACGGTTTCCTTTATACTGTGCATACTGCTTGTGCCGGAAGGTGGGGGCTGGAAGGTCGAACACCACGGTCAGATACTGAGGGTCTTCTTCTTCCAGAATCCTTAGTATAATATTTAAAAATCCATAAATCCCATTGGTATGCAGGCCTTCCGAATTTGTCAGATCCGGAAGGCCGTAAAAAGCGCGGTAAATAATGCTGTGTCCATCAATCAATAATATTTTCTCGTCCATAATCTCCTCATAATCAGTTGATTAATTAGTTAATTAATAGAAACAGGATAACCAGAAACAGCAGAATACATGTGGCCAGGAGGATAAAACGCTTGAGTTTTTCATATTTGATAAAACGCTCCTGCTGTTTTAAATCTTCCACCAGCACATGATTCATATTAAAAGAAGGAGGATTCTCCCCATTTTCCAAATGTTCCATGGCAAAATATACCGTATAATAGGTCTGCAGTTCATCATAGCAGGAGGAACAGACTTTCACATGGGCAATAAAATCTTCCAGTTCTTTTACCTCCATCTTACCGTTTATATAGTCTGTTACCAGACTTTCCGCTTTTTTGCAATCCATAAGGACTTTTTGCCCTCCTGCTTTATCGTAGATTTTCTCTTTCCAGAGTGTGTCTTATTCCCCATCCCTGGCCAGTCTCAGGATAATATCTTCACAGGTTTCAACCCCAAGGGATGAGGTGCTCAGACAGACATCATAATAATCGGCAAAGCCGAACTCCGTATTCGTATAATAAAAGCAGTATTTTTTCCTGGCCTTATCAATGAGCCTGATCTTATCGCCCACTTTTGATTCCGGCGTGTCAGTCATTTTCCCCCTCATGCGCTGCAGACGCCAGTGGAAATCTGCGTGGAGAAATACATGAAGCCCATTGTCGAATTCTTTCAGGACAGTATTGGCATTTCTGCCCACAATGACGCATTTTCCCTTTTCCCCAATTTCCCGGATGATATTTCTCTGGATTTCAAACAGTTTCTCATTCAGGGGCTTATTATAGAAATCAAACAGACTCTGGGCAAACCCGAAATTAATGGGAACTTTCTCGTCCCATCTGATAATGCTCTCCATATCAATATTGGAGGAACGGGCAGCCTGCAGAATGATTTCTTTGTCGTAATATTCGTAATTCAGCTCTTTCGCAATGGCTCTTCCTATCTCGCCTCCGGCGGCACCAAATTCACGGCTGATTGTAATAATTTTCTTCATAATCCTAAGCCTTTCCTTTACAAAACTTTATTCAGGAAATCAATGGTTCTCTCCTCTTTCGGGTTATTAATGATTTCTTCAGGCTTTCCCTGCTCTACAATATAGCCGCCGTCCATAAACACAATCCGGTCGGCCACTTCCCTTGCAAATCCAATCTCATGAGTCACCACAACCATGGTCATACCTTCAGAGGCAAGTTTCTTCATAACAGCGAGAACCTCTCCCACCATCTCAGGGTCAAGGGCGGAGGTTGGCTCGTCAAAAAGCATAATATCCGGGTTCATGGCAAGGGCCCGTGCGATGGCCACACGCTGTTTCTGCCCTCCGGAAATCTGGCTGGGGTATGCATCTGCCTTGGTATCCATTCCCACACGTTTCAACAGCTTCATGCCCGTTTCTTCTGCCTGTTCCTTTGTCATTTTCTTCAACTCCACGGGCGCTAACATAATGTTTCCCAGAACCGTTTTGTGGGGAAAAAGATTAAAATGCTGGAACACCATGCCGATATTTTCACGGAGTTTGTTAATGTCTGTATGCTTATCTGTCACATCCTCCCCGTCTACGATAATCGTCCCTTCTGTGGCAGTCTCCAGCTGGTTCAGACACCGCAGAAACGTGGATTTGCCGCTGCCCGAAGGCCCCAGAAGCACCACAACCTCCCCTTCTTCGATATCAATGCTGATATCTTTCAGCACTTCCAGCTTCCCGAAGCTTTTCTTTAAGTTTTTCACATGTACTTTTGCCTTCTTATCTTCCACGGTTCATCCTCCTCTCGATTCTCTTGGCGATTCTGCTCAGGGTGATAATGACAACCATATACATGACACCCACAATTGCCCATGTCTGAAGACTCTTAAATGTATTTCCCGAAATGGTCTTACCTATATTGGTTAATTCGGGGAAACCGATAACAGAGAGAATGGAGGTATCTTTCAAAGTGATGATAAACTGGTTAATGATGGACGGAATCATGGTGCGGATTGCCTGGGGCAGCACCACCTTGCGCATACTCTTTCCGTAAGAAAGGCCCAGACTTCTGCTGGCCTCCATCTGGCCCTTGTCCACACTCTCGATACCTGCCCGGATAATCTCCGCCATATAAGCTCCGCAGTTCATGGCAAGGGCAATGGTACCTGCCTGCAGGGCCGTCAGACGAAAATCCTGGAATCCCAAAGATTTGATTCCCTGGGGCACACCAAAAAATATGAAGTATGCCAGCACGATCAAGGGCACGCCCCTCACTGCATCCACATAGATGGTTCCGATGCAGTTTAAAATACGGTTTTTCCCCACATTCATCAAAGCAAATATCATGCCGACAACCATGGCGAAAATAAGTGATAACAGCGTCAGCAGCACTGTTTTCCCCAATGCCCCCAAAAGCATGGAAGAATATTTTTCTATTATCAAAATCATGCTCTTTCTCCTTTTGTTCTTTTATCTGACCCTCTGGTTATTCTACCATAAAATGGCCGGGACGTCAAAATATCCTAATTAAAAAGAATGTTTGCTATGGGACAAAAACAGACGCGGAAAACCACAAATGATTTTCCGCGTCCTTCATGGAATCCACTATGCTATTTCAGGTATTTATCAATGATCTCGTCGTATTTTCCGTTATCCTTGATGTTTTTCAGTCCTGCGTTAAACATATCCAGCAATTCCTGATTCTTCTCATCCATAATTGCAAATCCATAAGGAGCGCCTTCGCTCTCCATTCCTTCCGGAATCTGAAGGGCAAGACCGCCCTCTTTAATGGAAGATGCCATAATCGGTGTGTCTTCCACGCAGGCTGCACTGTTGCCAAGAAGTACATCCTGATACATGGTGGGTGAATCTTCAAATACGGTGACGGTAAATCCGTATTCATCCTTGATGCTCTCAGCAAAGTCAGCGCCTGCTGTGGCATTCTTAACAGCTACACTCTTGCCTTCTAAATCTTCAAAACTTTTAATGTCGCTGCCTTCCGGCAGTACAAATGTCTGTGTGGCATCATAGTATCCGTCAGAGAAAATCCAGCCGGAATCAATACGTTCCTGCTTGATGGTGGCTCCTGCAATCAAGGCGTCAGCCTGTCCTGCCTGAACTGCTGCCACACCGGAATCCCATCCCAGGCTCTGAAGATCGTACTTGAAGCCCTGATCCTCTGCAATCGCCGCAAGAATATCTACGTCGATTCCTACAAACTCATTGTCTTCGTTTGTGTATTCAAAAGGTTTGAATACAGTGTCAGTTGCCACAACCCAGACTTTGTCAGAATCTGATTTGGCTGTGTCATCCTCTGTGTCTGCATCCTCTTCATCTTCTGCTGTGTCCTCGGGAGCAGTAGTTTCCTCTGTCGTGGGCGCTTCCTTGGAATCAGATGAACCTGAGCCGCAGCCTGCAAGCATTGCTGCTGTCATAGCTGCACATAATAATAAAGCAATTTTCTTTTTCATAGAGATGTCCTCCTCCTTTTTTATACAATACTCTATGGCTTATAATTATATTGAAATACCGCTTTTTTGTCAAGAGTTGTTCTTTTCCGGATATGGCTGCCATGAAAAATCAGAAAATAGGAGACGAAGTTTTCCTATACGATAAAAAAGTGATACCCTTTATGGATACCACTCAATATGCCGCTGATGGGAGTCGAACCCATATGGTTTCCCGCACGATTTTGAGTCGTGTGCGTCTGCCAATTCCGCCACAGCGGCTGATTATGAATATAATTGGGTTCACAGCTCTATTTCCCTGCGAACTGGTATTTATTCTATCACAACTTTTTTGGATGTGCAAGTGTTTTTTTGTGATCCGGAAAAATTTTTATCATTTTTTTCAAGTACACGATTCTATAAATTTTTAAAGTGTATTTGCAAAACATTTTATGTCAACCGTGTATCAAAGTTTGTACCCAAGGGTATGATATGGGAGATTCATGCCAGCTGAGCGTACAGATTTAGTGGACACGCAGCTGGCACGAATATCGAAGGGTAATCAAATCATATCCAGAAATTTTTATTTGGATGCTTTTGAGCGGAACACGTCAAGTAATACTGCCAGAATAAGAATCAGCCCTTCTGCGATTTGCTGCATATAACCGTTGATATTCATCAGGTCCATGCCATTATTCAGAACTCCGATAATCAAAATTCCGCAGATTAAACTGTATACCGAACCAATACCGCCGCTTAGGCTGACCCCTCCGATTACACACCCGGAAATTGCTTTCATCTCAAAGGATTCCCCCAGGCCGGGCTGTCCGGAAGCTACACGTGCTGTCAAAAGCATACCTGCAACAGCCGCCATAATTCCGGCATATACATAAGTAAAAATTTTCACCGTGCCGGAGCTGGCTCTGCGGATGCCGAATAAGGTTTCCATCACCTCTGTGCGTCCTGCTCCCATCAGCCCGGCAAATCCCAGTATCTCTCCTTTATGTACTTTGAAATGGATGTCCTTTAAAACCCCGTCCACATTCAGCCCGAAGACCTCCAGCTTCACATCTGTAATCTCTGCTTCTTCTTTGGGAAACATCTCTGTAATTTCCCGTCCCACCATCAGCTTTACCAGCTCATCATGGGTGATCTTCTCTGCGTCGTAAGTTCCCACATAGGTTCCGTCCCGCATGATGGTAATCTCATCCGAAATCTGGAACACTTCATCCATTTTATGGGTGATAAATATGAAAGCAATCCCTCTTTTTTTCAGATTATTGACCATCCGGAATAAATGCTGGCATTCCTTTTCACTGATGGCCGAGGTAGGCTCATCCATAATAATCAGTTTCGCGTCATAGGAAATAGCCTTGGCAATTTCTATCATCTGCATCTTGGCGACTGTCAGATTCCCCACTTCCCCGCTGGGGTCAATATCTGTGATATCCAAATCGGCAAATAAGGCCCTGGTATCCTCCACAATTTTCCGGCGGTCCAGCAGGAGCCCCTTAATTTTATAAGGCTCCCGCCCCACGTAAATGTTTTCACACACCTTCATGGTCTTAATGGGATTCAGCTCCTGAAAAATCATAGTAATTCCACTGTGCAGTACATGGGTGATGGAACTGGTATCCAGATCCTGCCCCTGCCATTTGATGGTGCCCTCTGTCTTTGCATATACCCCTGTTAATATTTTCATCAGCGTAGATTTTCCCGCGCCGTTTTCACCCATCAGGGCATGCACGGTTCCCTCTTTAATGGTCAGGGATACATCATCCAGGGCCACCACTCCCGGGAAAACTTTCCTGATGTGCTCCATCTGCAGCAATGGTACATTACTCATATGCCCGCCTCCCTATTTTCCGATTTTTTCCAGATATTCGTCAGCCTGATTTGGAAGCACCGGCTCATACGGTACATCAACAAATTCTTCTACTGTCTCACCGCTGATTAACTGCAGGGCAGTTTCCACACCCTGTCAGTGAAACTATCGTCATCGCACATGTGAGCATAAGCACAGTCATTTTCTTTTTCATTGTAATACCTCCCATTTTATTTGAATGAATTAGGCGATTGCGAAACTCTAAACCCTGCATAAAATAGGGATTTTTTCTTCA
>CAJURF010000088.1 GCA_910588825.1 uncultured Lachnospiraceae bacterium | reverse complement strand
TTCAGGGCCCTGGCCATCCTCCGGTAAGGGTTTGCCTTGCGCACAGGGCATGACAAGCTGTATTTGTCCATGAGCCTGCGTATTTTTTTGAGGTTCATGATGAACCGGGGGTTCCATATGGCGGAGGGCCATATATATGCCTTTTGCCCCTTTGGAATAGCCACGCATACGGTAGGCTCCCAGTATCAGGTCAAAATCCTCACGGTCCCTCTGCTCCTGCGCTTCCCTGATGGGTGCGGCCTTGAGCCAGGCGTAGTATCCGCTTCGGGATACGCCAGCCATGGAGCATAAGGAACTGACTGACAGCGAGTTGCCTGCGGCCTGCAGGGTTTCCTGGATGTTCCGCCGGCCCTGCAGGCTTCCATGAATAGTTCCTTGAACTCCCTTGTGAGGGAAAGGCGCGTGGCTGTGATGCTGTAAACATATGGATTCTGGCGCAGCTTTTGCTGCTGCTCTTCGGTAAACTGTTTCCTGCTCATGGCATCCTCCTTCTGTATCTATTATACCATGCCAGAGCAAGAGGCTGTCCGATTTAAGGGGCAGGATCCGTGCTGATGTCCAAGGGAGCGGGACCAATTAGTGTGACTGTCTAATCTGTCGGAACCGACTTGACGATATGTCTAAGATGAGGGGACTACACTAATTAGATTGTCCACGGTTATGGGTACATTATATTATGCTATTCCAGAAATCATTATAGTATCTATATGCACATTTATCATTAATGTAATGTGCTTGCCTATGTAATTTTGAGAATACTTTTTCGCCAGCATTAAGTTTCATCTTATATCCAACAACTCCTCTCCAAATTGTAAATTTTGACTTGATAAATTCATTATATACTCAAATATGAATAATTCCACTGTTTTATTTTACACTATTGGCAATTTGACCCCTCCCCCTCCGAGACAAAATCAAAAAGTATGCCAAAATCAAAATGTTCAAGGCAAAATCAGTTGTATCAAAGACAGCGTTTACATAGATGACGGCTTCACAGGAACCAATTTCACCCGTCCATCCTTTCAAAACATGACAAAAGATATCGAATCCGGGCACATAAACTGTGTCATCGTCAAAGACTTGTCCCGGTTCGGACGGGATTACATTGACACCGGGAAATACCTGGAACGCTATTTTCCCGTCCACAATGTCCGCTTCATCTCCATCACTGACAACATTGACAGCCTGCAAAAGCCCTACGACCTGCTGCTGCCCATAAAAAATATTTTTAACGAACAATACGCCAGAGATATCTCCGAAAAAATCCATGCCTCAGTCTCCACCAAACAAAAAGCCGGAGAATTTATCGGTGCTTTCGCCTCCTACGGTTACAAAAAGTCTCCCTCTGATAAAAATAAGCTGATCATCGACGAATACGCCGCAGAAGTTATCCGCAGGATTTTCCGTCTCTACCTCAGCGGCTGCGGAAAACTGCGCATCGCTTCTATATTAAATGAGGACGGCATCGTCTGCCCGTCAGAATACAAAAAGATGAACGGTGAAAATTACCGGAACAGCAACCGGCTGCAGACCACCTGCTACTGGACTTACTCCACCATAAACCGCATCCTTCAAAACGAACTTTACACCGGAAATATGGTACAGGGCAGAAAGACCCAGCACATGCGCCAAAAACCCAAATCCAGAGAAAAATCAGATTGGATCATCGTGGAAAATACCCACGAACCCATCATCGAGAAAGCTGACTGGGAAAAGGCACAGGAGCTGTTAAAACGCAGAACAAGAACCCCCGGCCTGGACACAAACGTGAGCATCTTCGCGGGCTTCCTCAAATGCAAAGACTGCGGCAGAGCCATGACAAAGAAGGCCCCCCAGCACTACTACTGCGGAACCTATGTCCGCTCCGGCAGGCAGTACTGCACTCCCCACTCAATCTCCCACGCTGTCCTGGAAAAAATCATACTGGAAGATATACAGGTCATCCTTTCGCACACCAAAAACCTCCGGCAGCTTCTGGAAAAAAACTATACTGGTGCCCTGGAAGACTCAAAACCGTCCCATACCACAAAAGTTTCCCAGCTTCACGCCAGGTTGAAAAAAATACAGAAATTAAAGCAGTCTATCTATGAAGATTACAAGGAGGACCTGATTTCCAAAGAAGAATACATCACATACAGAGAAGATTACATAAAAAAAGAAGACCTGCTGCTGAGCCAAATCAAGAGATTAACAGAACCCCTGTCCGGCAGACTCCCTGACACCTGCCCTGAAATCCTTCCGGAAACACCTGGCAATTCCTGGTGCAGACATCTCCTGGAACACCAAAACATCCAACGGCTGGACAGAAGCATTATCGTAGAAATGATACATAAAATCGAAATATATGACGGCCATAAAATAAAAATCATCTATAATTTTTCCAATGAAGACAAATACAGCTTTCCCCCGCAATCACCCGCCCCCACAAGCGGCATCAAAGCTTAGCGCAATCTGCGGCTTTTCGGTGTCAACACAATAAATAGGCAGCTCCCTCCCATCCACACTGGTACTGACAGTGACAACTTCCGGCACATAGCGGATGGCGCTGATAACCAGAACAGCCATAACCATCCAGGCCGCCATCCGCTTTACTCTTTCTTTTAACATGATTTGCTCCAAAGGCGTTGTTATTATTTTATGCTGTTGGCAGATGATTCAGCACCTTTGCATCACCTGCCGCTGCCGCAATATATACTGCTCACATACAGTTCCTAACCGTCAAATCAGCCATACTGGCACATACCAGTTTTTAGCATCAACAGGCAGCAAATCTCCCGCCATACAGATAACACTCCCTGTACCTATTTCTGTTTTAAGACTCTCCACACCGCCAAAAAATTCCCCTTTGCTAACCGGGTCCAGGACATGGAAATTCTTAATTGCCCCTTTTCCCGGTGAAGCGGCCTTTTTAATTTCTATTGGAGACAGTACCCCATTTTGATAGATCAACAGGTCAATCTCCTTCTGTTCCTTATCTCTATAATAAAAAACAGGAGGCTCTTTTCCCGCGTTCAGATAACTTTTATAAATTTCGGAAAACACATAGCTCTCGAAAATAGCCCCTGACATGGCACCTCTTTCCAGTACCTCCGGACTTCCCCACTTTAACAGATATGCTGTCAGACCGGTATCCAAAAAATGAAGGAGCGGCATTTTTACAACGCTTTTTAACGCATTATTGTGATACGGCTGTACCAGTGCTGCAATATGTGACGATACCAAAATTGACAGCCATTTTTTTGCTGTGGGAGCCGACACCCCCGCCGCAGCTGCCAGTTCCTCGTATACAACCGGTCTGGCCGTATGTGCCGCTGCAACTGTCATAAAGTTGTAAAACTGCATCTCATCTGCAACCTGCGCCAGATCCCGGATATCCCTCTGTAAATACGTATCAACATAAGAACGGTAATAGATTTCCCAATCAACATTTTCATCTGCATAAAGCTGCGGCATTGAACCCTTAAATATCCGCATCAGACAAGCCTAACAAATGCACGATACCGACGCGCCCTGCAAGACTTTCACTTACATTATTCATAAGCCGGAAAGCCTGGGAACCTGTAAGCCAGAAATCACCCTTTCGTTTTGACCGGTCCACACTCATTTTAATATAGGGAAACAGCTCTGTTGCATACTGAATCTCATCAATCAATACCGGCGGAGAGTACCTTTGCAAAAACAGAGCAGGGTCGTGTTTTGCAAGATATCTCGCGTCAGGGTCGTCTAACGTGACATATTTTCGTTCTACACCTGCTTCCTTGTGTTCTTCTGCCAGTTTTTGCAATAACGTGGTTTTCCCAACTTGCCGGGGTCCAGTTATCAAAAGTACTGGAAACATTTTCGAAACCCGTGCAGCTGTATCTTCAGCAGCCCTCTTAATATATGCCATGACACTCCCCTCCTTTTAGGAGCTGTAGGAAAATATTTGTCTAAAATAAGCTGTCTTTATAGTTTATTTGTCATATATCTTCCCCGATCTTCGTCAAATTCTGTTATATAAATAAGGTCTTCCACATCCGCTATGATGCCCTTATCTTCGTCCGGAATTATATATACCGCATAGTAACCATTCTGTCCGATAAAAAAGCTTAAGTCTTCCCACTTATTTTTGAAAGATATTTCCCAATGCATGTCTGTATCAAAACAGTAAATATACAATTTCTTATCTACAATATCCGGAAATTTTCTCATTTTATCGAATCTGATATAATGGCCCTCCTCTACTTTTGTGGGTACTAACATATTGCGGCAAGAAGCGCCCACATGTCCTTCTTCTGCCTTGAATATACATGATAAATGATAACTGCCTGTTATCAGATTTTGTATTCTTTACCGAATTATTGGGAATATCTATTTTCTGCCGTGTAATACTCAATTCATTTTTCTTAAACTCCATATCCAAGTCATGAAGGGAATAAATATAATCGTCAAATTCAGATATGGACATCCCCTGTAAAAAACCCGTCATTTCTTCATCAGATATGTTCCTATCCGGAAACAGTGCATAGCCAGTCTCTAAAATATGATTCAATTCATCTAATCTCTTCTGATACTTTGCAAAATGATCCGACGAACTGCTATATGCCTGCACTGGCAAAATTGAAATCATCTACACCATACGCCTTTCCCTATCGTTCTTTATTATCTCCCGCCCTGACAAATCCTGTGCCTGTGCTATTCCAACAGCTTCTTCAATTCCTCCGCATCCTCCTTCGACAGTTTCCCATCGCCAATAAAAGCCGACACAAAACGTCCAAACGAATTGTCATAACAGGTTTCCACCATCTCTTTCGTCCATTTATGGATATGCTGTTCCTTTGTACACATGGGACAATACTCATTGTATGGCGATGTTTTGCTCTGCTTTGCCCGGATCATCTTCATTTTCTGCAATCCGTTCAAATAAGTATTTAATGTCTGCGCTTTCCATTTCTTTTTCCACTGTGTCGCTGCCACATCCATAATTTCTCTGAATGTCATCGGCTTTTCGGAGCTCCACAAAAGCTCCATAATCTGCATTTCCGTATTGGTTAATCCGTAATTTTTCTTCATAATTTTCCCGCCGTGGCTCTTAGAAACTGTTCAAAAGTTATTTCTTAACAGTTCCTTAATGAGTGCATGGAGTACAGGTTATCGTACTCAATAACCTGATTTCCATCTCACCGCCCACAGCGCTCCCCCGTCCTTTTCATATATCTTTTTATTGCATTATAACCACATGCATTTCATATTATATTAAAATAATATATTTATAACCAATTTTTGTCAATTAAATATTATATCTGTAGACATATTTATGGTACTGAGTATTTTTAATGTATAGTTTTAGAAGAAACTCTTCTTTATATTGTTTTTTCATATAGCTTTTTAATGCCTGGTTAAAACGAAAAAAAGAGAATGTGGCGTAAATATGCATTCTCCTAATGTTTAACGATATGTATGTAAAATGATCATTGATACTCTCATGTTCCGAATCTGCCAGATTCCTTCAATAGAATTTTCGCCGTTGCTTCTTCAGCCGCCTGGCACTGCTATAACACAGTGCCAGACATAAATGCCTGCTATTCAGGAAAAATCACCTCGTATCTCCTGAAACAGACGCTCCCTTTCCCAAATTTTCAGCCTCCGCCTTTTCTCTTCTGCCGACTCGCTTGGAGTAACCATTTTGTCCAGTGAATCATTGATTTCATCTCTGGCTTTATCCAGAAAGTCTTTCACAACCCCTGGGCTTTTACCATCTGCTAAACCAGGCGGATTCAATTCTTCCAGTCTTTTATGATACTCTGCCACACCAGACACTGTTCCCTGGACTTCTCCAAAAATACTCTTCAGAATCCCCGCAAGCCTGGAATACATTTCAGCCTTTTTTGACATTACTTCTTTTTCTTCTCCCTTGAGGTGCTTCGCCTTTTCCTCTTTTTCTGCGGCCAGCTGTTTAAATGCCTGGTATATATTCGGCTCATCCTCTGCCATTCCCATGTGTCCGTTATGGTTTTTGGGGAGGGGAACTAAACCGTCATCTACAAACGTATATTCGTTCATCTCATCTTCTGAAATAATATCCCGGTTATATAATTCCACCATAAGATTCTCTGCCTGGGCGCTTTCCAACGAAATCTCTGAAAGATTAAAGCGGGAACTAAAATAAAATTTATTTGCCGGATTTAATCGACGCACAGCGCGCTGAAGTGTATTTTTTGTTCCGTCTTTCATGACAAAATCATATTTTCCCTTTGACCCTTTCATACCGAACCGGGTCTGTGTCTCGTAATCATCAATAATATAACTCTTTTTGTCAGAGCTGCAATATACGAGATGTCTGGAAGAAGCTGGTGTTAAACTCATGCTCATAAATAACCTCTTTTCAAATATACCTGTCAGTTACATAATACTTGAATATTTCTTTTGGAAATATCTAATTTGATCTGCAGACATTACCCTTCCGCTAAAAGACATATTCGGCTGAAATCCAGCGTTTTTATAAAGAGAATATGTGACATTTCTTATAAATTCATTCACAATATCTCCCCATCCCTCTTTGCCATTGAATACAGCAAATCCGTTTTCTATCAACTCGTTTTTCAGATTAATTTCCTCAGCCTGGTAATCTTCTTCTTTTCCCCGCTCCATCCAGACATGCTGTTTCACAAACGCCTTCCATTTCAGGTCGCTTTTATACCAGCCAATCCCTGTCTCGTAACATGATCGCAAAATATCTGCATACCCCTCATCTGCCCGATCCCCCAATTCGCCTAATAAACGGTTATATTCTGCTTCCAGCAGGGAAGGGTCATTTGCTTCCGCCGCTTTTCGCGCCACTCCTGTAAAATGCTTAAAAGTTAATAGGCGGTATTTAAATTTATCATCCGCAAATTGAAAAAGCTTCTCCAGCGGGTCCTCCGGCGACGGAATTGCCTCCAGATTCTCAATCTCATCCATCCGCCGTTCAATTTCACAAACATCAAATCTTTTGGGGGAATTCTTGTCCTGCACTAAAGTCTGTTCTGTATGATCATGTCCCTGGGCAATATGCACATTCTGCCTGTACACCTGACATGCCCATTTATTTAGTTGGTTCATATGGCTGGTATTGTAAATACCATAATTTAAACCTAAATCCATAAATTACCCCTTTCTAAGAAACTGTATGAAAATAACCTATGTCATCTGCTTGTCTTTTTCTCTGACAGCGCCCGCCCAAAATCAATTACACAGCCCGCTATGTGCCTGATTTTGGACAGACACTCTCAAAGAAAAATCCGGCGCACCTGTCACAGGCTCTTTTACATACAGCTCCTAATCAAAACTTTAATCTACCATAAAATCAGCATGAACCCGGCCATGGCTACCCAGTTCATAAATGACTCTATACTTTCCTTTTGATAATGTATTGAAATATTTAGAAAGAGCTATATCTAAATCAGCCTTTTTATTGGGCTCTACAAGTCTAGCATAGGACTCGAATTGGACTCCAGGTAAAAACCTAACTTTAGACCATTTATTATTTACACATATTTTTAATGTAAATTCATCATTGATCCCAATTGTCAGCCTGCTTCTGTTTTTTAGCCGTAAATTTAATTTTTGTGTATTCTTATTAACACCAGTTTACAACTTTTGGATTTTTTTGAACCCTGATAAAACGTAGCCCTCTATTATTTTAATAAATGACTGAGCTTTTTTTTACAGTTTCGAGTAATTCTACGAAACTGCTGAATATTATGCTTGCCTGGATCTGCTGTCCAATGCCAAACCTGGTCTCCTGTGCACTTGCAGACCGGCAGCATGAAAAGGCTCCATCACGGTATGGGAGCAGTGCCATGGCGCTGTAAGCAATGCACTCCAGATTTACCAGGCGCTCAATGCCCACACGGCTGCGTACACGGTATTCCTCCAGTGAACAGAAGGTTTTGCCTTCATAGTAGGATATTTCAATGTTCCAGCGCAGCGAATAGCATGCGGTTGGAAGGAATTTTTTATTCTCTTCCCCATAGCTGCGGATTGTTCCATCTTCGCGGCTGCTGTGGCCCAGGATGATGCTTTCCGGATTTTTTGTACAGAAGAAAAGCCTCCGACTCCCATTTCCACTTTTGGGGAGCGTAACAATGGTATAAACTATCCGTGCTCCCCATAATCTGGTGAGCACTGGCCGCACACCGTTCTTCCAATCCCCAGTCTTTGGGGATTCAAGACCGAAATCCCTCCATGATCCGGCCTGTCAGTTTTAAGCGCATAGTAATACGTATTCAACGATGTGTCTGAAAGTTTTGTAAGCACATGCCTGTGTGCAGAGCGTACAGATCGGAAGGTGTCCAGTGCCAGTATAGAAACAACAATCAGGAACAGGTTCCTGGCAGTAGGTTCTGTCGCATCCAAAAAATATTCATTAAAATAAGATTTCAGCCTGTCCAAGACAGAATTTTTCATGTATAATAAGCGGTATATACAACCCCATCTCTTTTCGTATAGTTTTTGTTGATCGCTTTAATTATACAATGAAAAGATGGGTTTGTATTTTTCCAAAAAGTTGTAAACCGGTGTAAATATTATATGTCAAATAATAAAAATTGTTTGCGAATATTGACCGTCAATAATCGCCCAGTTACAGCTTTTTCGGCTGGCAGAGGGATTTTATCTGCTTCAAAACTCCTGTTATTTTAAGTCGTCATCCAGATTATAATTGCGGACAGAGCTCAGATTCTTTTCTGTACCGTCTTTCGCATGTATAGCCCCTTCCACCAGATATGTTTTCTGTTTTTCATAGGCTGAATCTGAAACTTTTACGATGGCCCGGTTGTCGTTCCCCATAACATTGTCAAGGCATGGGCACTCGGAATCCAGAAGAAGTTCTTTTCTGTAAACTTCTGATTTTTCAACGTCAATAACAAAGATATAGGGGGTGTCGGTCTGGTATAAGTATACATAGGAGCTTAAAGTCAGATTTTCTGATTTTCCCGGCTTCGCCAGTATTAATTCCCAGTCCTGGCTGTAAAACATCAGTTCAGCAGTATCATGATTTAATCGGAATAAGGCGCCATTGAGGGATTCATTGCCAATAAATATATACTCTCCAAATACCTTAACTGTTCCAATGTAAGAGTCATCGAATAAACCCGATAATTCATGAAAATCAATTTCTGACAACAGTTTTCCGGATAAAGAATAGATCTCCATGATGTAATTTTTATCTTTTTGGCACAATACATAGATTTTATCATCTGCGCAGGAGAAGTTTTGAATAGCTCCGGCGTTACTTATGATCTGCTTTTGTTTCCCAGTATTTACATCGGTCTTTTCAATGTATGTAACGGGCTCACCGTTGACTCTGTCACCTTTATAAGATAGAACATTTTTTCCATCTGTGTCTAAATAAATCATGGTCTGATACAAAGATTCTTTGGTCAATTCTCTCATGGACCCCTTTTTCAATTCCAGTTTATACAGATGCGACACAGGGTCTTCAAAACTGTCTGTATTCACGGTGAAATATAAAGAATCATCAATTAAAATGTGACGGCTGCTCCAGATAGTCGGCTTTTTTATAGTGCCTACTTCCTGTGTCTGCTTTGCATCAATATCATATTTATAATAAGTTAGTTTTTCACTATTGAATGAGTAAAAAACCAGGGAGTGGGCATCAAAATATGGAAGGCCCGCATAGTCTGATAATTGTAGTTCTGATACTTTAAGTCTTGTTTTTTTCGAATTTCCCTGTAGTATGGGAGAGCTGATTTTTACTTCTGTTTTTGGGGGTGCGGTGGTCGGTTGTTTTGTCTCTTTTCCGATATAAAGGAGTCGGTTAAGAGCGTCTATTTTTTGATCATTTGTAAAGTTAGGGTCGAGAATAATATCTTTTACCATTTCGTTTTCCGGTGCTAGTGTTGAGTCAATAACACCTGTATTTACCCCTCCGAATTTAGATTTGTCCGCAGGTGGAGGAGGATTTGTGGGGGTATTTCCTGCATATAGTAATTCTTCGGCTTTTTCAGCTTTTTCTTCGTTTGTCAAATCAGGGTTTGTGATTATTTCATAAAGCTGCTGTTTTTCAGAAACTGCTGTTTTACTGGATGTTTTTTCATCCTGGTTGATGTTGTTATTAGCAAATATTTTGAAAAATGCAAATGATAATAAAAGAATGCAAATGATAGAACAGCCAATTAGAATATTTTTCTTTTTCATGCTTTTTTTTGACATAGAAACAGTATCTCCTTTCTGTTTTCTGCTGGAATGCAGGATGGGTTTGTAAAGTTTGCCTAGTATTTAAAATCTTTATTATCTGTAATATATATAATGATTAGCCCGTCAAAAGGGCTTATATTCTTCGCAGGCCAATATCCCAAATCTCCATACCACAAGATATTGTGTTCATGCATAAAATCAAACACATATCTTGTAACGTGAAATTCCGAAGAGATATTTCACCAATGAAGATGGATTTTTAGCGTTCTAATCACGTAATAGAGAAACTAATATGCCGCAGTTTGCAAAAAAAGTGTTTTGCAGACTGTGGCATACTATACAGAGCCTACATTTAGATTTCCTGATTCCTATTAAAGGTGTAGGCAAAGTTCATATTTTTTATACGTCCTCATTAAAAACAAGGAAGCTTTTATGCAGCTTTTAATTAATAGAGATATCCATTTCCATTTAATTGAATAGCGTTATGTATTCGTTTTGCATAGCGTTTATATTTATTGCTTGGGCTGTCAGGATTGGCCCATTTTCGATAGGGATCTCCTATTCGATATCGTCTGTTATCGGCACTGACACCTATCAGCATCATACAATGGGAATTTGCTTCATATTCCCAGTTACTAAGTATTTGAAGGGTTCCGACAAATAGAACAGGTGCATTAGAGTTATAAATAGTATTAAACCAATGTGTTTTTTCTATTGTGAGAGAGCCTGGATTTGCCGCAATATAGTAATAATTATGTTGATAGTTATTCAAGTAAAACTGTGAATAAGAAAAAACTGTTCCGTTCGGCGTGGTACCCAACTGTGAAGCTATAAAGGCTTGAGAATAACTGCTGCCAGTCAAATACTTCATAGTGCTGTAAACACAAGCAGGTACACAGTAATAAGGTGTTGCTTGCTTGTATATCTTTATATCCAATGACATTTCTGGTACGCTTGCAAGTGTTGCGATTTCATTAATCCCAGTTTCTTCTTTGCCTAAATATAGCAGTCGGTTAAGAGCATCTATCTTTTGATCGGTTGTAAAATTGGGGGCAAGAATAATATCTTTGACGCGTTCGCTTTCCGGTGGAAGTGGTGAATCAATCACCCCGGTATTTACACCACCAAATTGACTTTTATCTGGAGGAAGTGTTTCAACTTCTTCAATATTATTTTTCCCTTCATATAATAATTTGTTTGCAGTGTCAGCTTTTTCTTCGTCTGTCAGGGTTGTATTTGTAATTATATCAAAAAGCTGTTGTTTCTCTGGATTTTCTGATTCATCAACGACTTCCATAGCCTGATTGACGTTATCAATACTGGCATTAGTATTTCCTGCGGAAACAGAGACAGATGATGAGAAAATATACATGGAGGAAAATCCAATCAAAAAGATTTTCCTTTTTATTGTTCTTTTTAACATAAGATATTACTTCCTTTCTGTTTTTCTATTAGATATAGAATTCTATGTTTATTAACATTCTGCATGCAGTATTGTGCTAAAATAGTTGTTGGTACTTTTGTCCGTTAATGCTATCTCTATAATAATGACCAGACTGTTTATAAAACTAGAGTGTATTTAAAAAAGCTTTTTAACCGTGTTTCACAGTTTGTACCCAAAGGGTATAATATGGGAGATTTACTTTGGATGCAGATAACGCAGTGGAGGCGTCAACTGTATGAGTGAAAATCGTCCACAAAGTGGAGTGTGTGGGTGGTGTGAGTAAATTTTAAGACACGCTCCAATGTTTTAGAAAAATGATGTCATTAATTAAATTATTTTTGTAACTATTCAGCACCCCTTTTAGGGTACATTGATTTTTTGGCAAAACGGAGAAAATAAAATTTCTGTTTTTCTATGTCTTTATTGCGGAAAGTGGATAACTTTTCAATGCAGCCGCCAAGTGCTTTTTGCTTGTGGATAACTAAACCATAAATCTTCGATTTCAGTCAGATAACGTTCTATTTGTGGATTTTATCCGAGTGTTATTGGCAGTTACCCTTTGATCTTTACTGCTTATCCACCGTCATTTTGACAGTATATCGCAATGGCACGATTCGCTTTTTTTGCCATTTTCCGTTAAAATAGAAGTATCAAATTTAGCGAAAGAAGGTGGTCTGATTGACAAAAGATGAAATGAACAGGAAGTTATTACAGCAGGTTAAATCATTAACATCAACTGTAGGTTCCTTAATGCTGTAATCAACGCACAAGCACAGTTAACCGCCCAGCTCAATCAGACAATACAGGAACTGAAGGAACAGCTGAATAAGAACTCCCAAAACAGTTCCAAACCACCTTCCAGTGATGGTTTCAAAAAGCCTGCCCCTAAGAGTCTGCGGAAACCATCCGGCAAAAAGGCTGGCGGTCAGCGCAGCCACCGGGGCACATCTGTCTGTAATAACAGCTCCGGATGAAACCGTCAGGCATATGCCATCCTCATGCGAATGATGCCCGCATTATCTGTTATGCAGAAGTACTGCATGTATCGCAGAGAAACGCCAGGTTATTGATGCGGCCGTTACAGTCAATGTAACGCATCAGGCATTGGAACTTCCAATCTGCATGCTGCATGGAGATACCGCAGAGGTGATTTCCCTTCTGACGTGAAAGCAGCTGTACAGTATGGGGAAAACCTTCAGGCATTAGCTGTCGCGTTAAATACCATAGGGGCAGTCAGCGCAAACGCACCCCTGAGATTCTTTCCGGAGTATTTAACATTCCGATCGCAACAGGAACGATCAGCAGCATGGTAAAAAGATGCGCTGACAGTCTGAGTGAAACAGCAGGTAAGGTCAAGGATAAGATGATCAGTTCCGCACTTGGACATTTCGATGAAACCGGAACCAGAGTGGATAAAAAACTCTGGTGGGTCCATGATGCCTCAAACTGTGAATACACCTATCTTAATATCAGTCCCAAACGTGGGACTGCAGGCATGGACCAATGCGGTGTTCTCCCGGAATTCAAAGGAACTGCCATGCATGACTGCTGGGCTTCCCGCTGGAATTATCCAGATATTCCGCATGCGGTCTGCTGTGCCCATCTTCTCCATGAATTAACAGGGATTGATGAAAATCTTCCTGAGCAGAAGCGGGCATCTACGTTTATAGACCTTTTACTGGAAACGAAAAAGGTCAAAGAGAAAGCTATAGAGAAAGGTAAGGACTCTCTGAGTTATTATCACTATCATAAATTGGATAAGAAGTATGATGAACTCATCGAACAGGTCCGGAAGGAAAATCCACTTCCCGAAACCACGAAGAAAAAACGCGGACGGAAGAAAAAGGGGGAAATCCCTGCCCTTGTAGAACGTCTTGAGAATACAAGGCATCAGTCTGCCTTTTTATCCATAACTTTATGGTTCCGTTTGATAATAACCAGGCAGAACGTGATCTTCGGATGATAAAGGTCAAGACCAAAGTATCCGGATGCTTCCGAACTGAGGAAGGTGCCAGAGATTATCTGAAAATCATGTCCTGCGTTGGTATGGCACATAAGCAAGGCTACAATGCTTACAAAACAATCAGAAATGCAATCTTAGGTCATCCTGATTTCATCTTTGAATAAGGGGTTCTGAATAGTTACTTATTTTTTACAATTATACACCAGTTTACAACTTTATCAATAAATTTAAAATGACTTTTTTCATTCTCTCATCCTCCAAAATCAATTATTATCCTTAGTGAAACCTTCTCAAAGTTCTCCTCTCTACGTAAAACCGGATATAGGCGATTGCGAAACTCTAAACCCTGCATAAAATAGGGATTTTTTCTTCATAA